>JAUSPT010000056.1 GCA_030652805.1 bacterium
TGGTACAATATTTCTAAAGACGCCGGGTTTCCCGGAATTATGACCATCAAACCGTCGGGCGCCAACTTCACGGACATGCCATTGATGCTGTTCGTGAGGAATGACGAGAAGGTTTTCGCCTATGTGTCCGACCGCAAGAAAGCCCAATGTGTCGCCGCAGATGCAATTCGGGACAGGTGGGCGCATTTTGCAGTCACCTGGGATGGCGCGCGTATCAGAGGTTACGGGAACGGGGTGTTGACTTCGGATAATCCTTGTGCTTTTGATCCCGCACTCAACGGATTGCCCTTGTGGATAGGCCGAACCGTCGGCGTCGGCAGTCCTGCCTATTTCAAGGGGGAGCTGGATGATCTGTCGCTTTACAACAAGGCCCTGGATGCCGGCACCGTGAGGAAACACTATGAGGCCCGTGCGGGCGTTTCGGCGCAAACGCAGCCAACGCAGAAGCGTGGAATTATTGCCGATTACACGTTCAGCAGCAGTGGCGGCGGCGAAACGGTTTTAATGGACGAGTCCGGCAACGACAATCACGGAACGATCCACGGAGCCCAGTGGGTCAGGGGAAAGCAGGGATTCTGTCTCAAATTCGACGGGGAGGACGATTACGTTGACTGCGGCGACAAAGCCATTCTCAATATTCGCGATTCCGTCACTGTTGACGCTTGGGTGTGTCCTGACAGGACGGCGCCCGTAGACACCGGCATTGCCGGCAACAGTTGGGGTTTTCTCCTGACTTTCTACAAAAACGGGTGCTGGTGGTACATCTCCGGCGGCGGCAACAATGTCAAAGCCGGGTTGAAACTTGGAATATGGCAGCACGTGGCGGGAACTTTCGACGGCGATATCATGAATCTATACGTCAACGGTAAACTGACGGCTACAAAGAAATCCGAAGCAAAGCTGATTGGTAAAGCCGGGAATCTTACCATCGGATGTCTCATGAGTGATCCGGCAGCTAAAGACCCCGCAATGCGCAACAATAACTTCTTCAGCGGAATGATCGGGCGGGTGCGCGTCTACAATAAGGCGTTGTCTCTTGAAGAGATTCAAAAATTATATAAGACCGAGGCGGGTTATTACCTTGACAGCAGCCAGTTTAACAAACTGCGCATTATGACCTATCCCTATTTTGAACAGGGCCGCGTGGCAGCCGAGGTTGACTACAGCAGCTTCATTTCGGTTCCCCAAAACGCTTCGATTAATCTGCGGCTCAGCGCCGCGAATAGCAATCAACACTTGCAGGAACGGGTGGTGACAAAACTACCGGAATGGGGCCGAGTCGAAAGTATATTTTCCCTTGCGGGTCTGCCGCCTGGTGACTACCTTATTCGCGCTTCGCTGGAAGGAGAACAGAAAACGCTCTATCAGGTCGAATCGGCTTTCCATTATGCGCCGTCCGTACCGGTGAAAGCGCCCTCGCCCATGGAAAAAACCGTTCCCCCCATGCCGCCTCCTTTACAACCCGTGGCGTATAAGTTTGAATTGTCAAATGCCGGCGGTTTCCTGGTAAGCGTGAATGGAGAAACCTATCCGTTTGAGTCCTGGTACTCTTATCCCCATGGCGGAGAGAACAAACTCCTTGTTTCTCAAAAACCGGACAGCCACAGTGAAGATGTATTGCGGGTTACAACGCGAAAAATTAACAAAGATCAATATTCCGTCATTGCGAAAGGGAAATACTACAGCATCAACAGGCAGATACGGCTGTTCTCCGGCCGAATTGCGGTCAAAGACACTATTAGCAACACCACCTCGAAAGACTTGGGCATTATTATTCACAACCATCTCAATGCCGCAGGAAAGGCGTTTGAGGACTCCTACCTGGCCGGTTCCAAGTCCATCGGCAGAAAGCAGAACGCATACTCTCCGAGTGTTTTTTTACGCAAGAACGGTCTGGGCATAGGTATTATTCCTGTTGATGATGTTTACATTGTTCAATGCGCTGTCTATTACAAAGACGGCCTCGCGGGAGTTTCCACCGATAAGTTCGGACTGGCCCCCAATGCCTCCTACACACTTGAATGGTCGGTCTATCTTAACGGATCAGGCGATTACTTCGATTTCACCAATGCCTTCAGGAAGGATGAGGGCCGCATTGGAAGGATTGAAGGCGGCTTTATGTTTGTTAACCACTCCATGCAAAACCGCACACTCAAACTCTCCCCGGACCTCGTCCGGCGGACGAACCTGAAGTACGCGGCTCTGGGCTGCCTCTCAGCTGCAACCGATGACCCGGCCGTGTCTATTGAAGGCATTGAGTTCATGGATTTCCCCAAAGAGATTAACGTGCTCAAAGAAAAGATGACCGAGATGTGTGCGTCCTATCCCGACCTCATGGGCATGTTCCATGTTGCGCACAGTCTGTACGTGACCAATAAGCCCGATGAGAAGTTTCCCGACTCTAAAGTGGTTGACAGAGACGGCAATCAGGCGATATGGCCTGATACAGATTATCGTTACATCACCAAGGAACGGCAGGCCGAAGGCTGGAGATGGTGGATCTTCTACCCCACGCCGGGGAACAGTTTCCACAACGCGTTAATGAGGAGCGTCGACGTAATGATGGACCAGATCGGCTGCCGCGGGGTCTTTGAAGACGGTCTGCTGGCCGGCTACATGGGACAGTACACGTACGACAGATGGGATGGCCATACGGTTAACATTGACCCGGAAACCAAGACTATCCAGCAGAAAATCGGCTCCGTAATCCTGCTTTCTCAGCCATCCATCGTGGAGTACATCCGAAAGATTAACGCGAAAGGCGGTACGGTTGTTGCCAGCAACTCGGTCATAACCCGAACCATCGCTGGGGAAAAACTCATTATTATGCGCGAGTCTCCTTGCTCCGATGCTCACCTGTCGCAAACACCCGCTGTTCTGGGATTACCCCAGGCATGTCTCAAGAATGAAACGGACCTTTATCGTGATGTCCTCTCGGTCTTGAGTTCAGGGAATCTTTACTTCTATTGCAACACATACCAGATGGTCGAACATGCGTCGCTTCCCGCTCAGATGTATCCGATTACCTGCGAAGAAGTCCGCAGCGGATATGCCCAAGGCCCGGAGCGTATCATCACGGCACATTCCGGAGTTTTCGGGTGGCCTGGAAGCGCGGACCTTCATTTCGCTTACCACTACGACGGCAGGGGTGTTCCGGTTCCCCATGCCTTTCTCACGACCGCCGATTCTTCCGGTGTTCGAACGCAGGTAGACCTGGTGGAGAATGAATCCGCGGTTCTCAAGAGGATTCCGGTATCCGTCAGGACAAATCAACCCGTGAATATCATCGTCGCCCGGTATGATAATGAGGGAATTCGAATTTCTCTGAACAGCCGTGGAAAGGTTGATATCATGGTCGCTAATGGTGAGTTTGCCATAGAGCCGAACACAGCATATGCGGTAAAGATGAATGACGTCGGTAAAGAGGTAATCAGCAGTACCAAAGGGATACTCTCTTTAGCCCTTGAGTTAGAAGGCGAACTCGATGTTATAGTTGAGGAGCGTGATAGCCAGTGAGTCCCAAAAAATATAAACCATGCATAAAAATTTTGAGGAGAAAAGCATGTTTATTGACATTCATGCACATGCATATCGTCGTCCCTGGCCCGGAAAGAATGGGAATCCTTTCTTTTCCACTTCCGAGCAAATCCTAAAGCGTTATAATGAAATTGGGATTGCTCAAGGCTGTCTTTTGCCGGTGGTTAATCCGGAAGTTTACCTTCCGCAATCAAACGAAGAAATACTGGAAATAGCAGAACAATTTCCCGGCAGGTTCATTCCATTCTGCAATATCGATCCGCGGGCAGTAAGCAATTCTTATGATGCCCCGCTGGATTATCTCCTGCGGTACTACCGTGATCAGGGTTGCAAGGGAATCGGGGAAGTAATGCCGAACCTGCCATTTTTGCATCCGTTGGTCCAAAACCTCTTCAAACATGTACAGAATGTTGGTTTTCCGCTGATCTTTGATATCTCGGATCGGATAGGCGGAGATTACGGTTTATATGACGAGGTTGGCCTGCCGCAGTTTGAGCATTGCCTGAAACGATTTCCTCGTCTAAAGATTTTGGGGCATGGTCCGGCCTATTGGGCAGAGATTGGACAATTGGAGACGCCTGCCGACCGGGCGGGATATCCCGGTTATCCAGTTAAAGAAGAAGGGGTAGTGCCTAAGTTGATGCGGCGCTATCCTAATCTTTACGGAGATATCTCAGCCGTCAGTGGTTATAACGCCCTGGCCAGAGATCCTGAATACGCGGTTCGGTTCCTTAACGAATTCCAGGACAGGCTACTGTTCGGAACCGACATCTGTGCGCCGGATCAAGAACTGCCACTGGCGTCCTTTTTGATCGATCTGAAGGCAAAAGACAAGATCAGCAAAACGGTTTTCAAGAAGATTGCAAAAGGAAACGCGTTCAAATTATTAGCGTTGAAATAATGGCCGCCACGACTAAATATGAAGAAGAAAATGTTAGAGTTGAGTAAAAAGAGAGGTTGATAAATCATGAGGATTGATAAAAAAGTACAAAGAAATGCGAACCATGCGATTGTGAAAGTCAGACGCGAAGTGTATGTCCCCTGGAAGGAAGGGCATGGCGCACCGGGAGTCTCGGTGTGCTACCTGGGCAAGGGGTTGCGACGCCAGGAATCGCGGGCCACCGAAGTGGCTAGCGACTGGAGTTCGGAGTATTGCCGTGTGCGGACCTCCGAGGACAACGGCAGAACCTGGTCCGGCTGGACCCACGTGCGCCTGAACTGGCCCGCCAGGGAAGGGTTCGTAAAGGAGGAGGCTCCTTCGGCCTACTGCTATGACCCGGTCAGCAAGAAGATTGTCCGCTCCGTCTTTCAGCGTTTTCTCATCGGCGAGGATGGCGCGGAAACGATCCAGAAGCTCTGGCGGACGGGCGAACGGTCCTTTTTCGATCATGCCTTTTGGCAAGTCTCGGACGACGAAGGCCGCACGTGGAGCGGTCCCAGACAACTCCGCTATGAAGATGGCCCTTGCCTGGCGCCGGATGAATTGCCCACCGAGGAATTCCTGAGCGCCAACCAGATGTACGCCGGCTACACGGCGACCGCCACGCGCGAGGGGACGATCGTCTTCCCGGTCGCGGAATCGCCGGTTGAGATCACGGACCGCGGTCGGGCGGAAACGGTCCATGGCGTCAGGTGCTTCATCGGTAAATGGGACCCGGCGGCGGGCGACTATGCCTGGGAGGTTTCACAGCCGATTGCCGTACCGCACCGGATCTCCGGACGCGGACTCATGGAGCCGGACATCGCCGAACTGAAAGACGGTCGCCTGTTGCTGGAGATGCGTGGCTCAACGTTGGCCGTCCAGAAGGGATGGAAGGGAAAAACAGAAAGTCCCGGGCGAAGGTGGATCAGCCTCTCGGAGGATGGCGGCCGGACATGGTCTGCTGTTACCGATCTGCGCTATGACACAGGCGAACAATTCTACTCGCCTTCCACTTATTCAATGCTGTTACGTCACCGCCGTACCGGAAAACTATACTGGTTCGGGAATATCACGCCCACTCCGCCTGAGGGCAACCTGCCCCGCTACCCCCTGTACATCGCTGAAGTGGAGGAGACGATTCCCGCGCTGAAGAAGGACACGTTGACCGTGATTGACGATTATGACCCCGAGAACGACTCGCCGAAAATCCAGTTCAGCAACTTCAAGCTGCTGGAAAACCGCGAGACCGGCGAGATAGAACTCTACATGACGCGGCTGGGTGAAAGTACTAGTCATTGGCTCAATGCGAGTGTGTACAAATACACAATTACGCTTGATATTCTCAACCAACAGAAAGAGAGAAAAAAATGAATGGAGATGAGATACGACAAGCCCTAACCGGTCCCTTTGCCTCGCTGAGGACGCCGTTTTGCAAGGATGGGAGCATCGATTTTGGAGCTTTACGTAATTACATAGATTTTTGCATATCCGCCGGCAGCAAAACGCTCATGCTCACCTATGGCGACAGCCTGTTCAGTGTCTTGACTGACAAAGAAGTCGCTGAAGTTACGAAGATCGTTTCGGAGCATAATGCGGGCCGGGCAATGGTTGTGGCCGCCGACAGGGCCTGGTGGACCGGCAAGGCGGTTGACTTTGCTGAATATGTCCGTAAGATAGGCGCAGATATGTTGATGGTTATGCCCCCGGATTGGGCTGGCTCCTGCACCCCGGAGACCCTGGCAGAACACTACGCGGTGGTCGCGGGGCATATTCCTGTCATGATCGTTACCAATGTCTTCATTTCACGAGGGAAGGAATTCGGACTGAAAACGCTAAAACGCATATTGGAAATCAGCGGGAACGTCCTCGCTGTCAAGGATGATATGTGCGGCGAGTTCGCAAGAAAGATGTCTTTGCTCGTTTACGACCGATTGGCGGTTGTCAGCGGAGGTCAAAAGCAGAATCACCTGGACTTGTTGCCATACGGCTGTGATGGCTATTTATCCACGTTTACCACCTTTAAACCGGAAGTTACACGCGCTTACTGGAAAGCGATTC
The DNA here is from genome assembly GCA_030652805.1 of bacterium. NCBI lineage: Bacteria > bacterium. The sequence goes on from JAUSPT010000056.1 coordinate 6,518, forward strand.
AGTCGCATGATCTAAATGCGGCCAGGAACATAATAAGTAAATTTGATATCCCGTATTTCGACTTTGTCATGAAACTTCGGGGTGGATTTGACGCCGGCCTGCATGGCGCTCTCGAATTGTTCGGGATTGCGAAGCGCTGGAGGCGCGCGCCGTATTACAGCCTGAACGATGAAGAAATGGAACAGCTGGCTGATTTTTTCAGAGGTTTGTCCTTGTTATAATTTCAGGAGAAACTTTAACACATAGGAGAAAAATGGAAATCAAGAATATGGGAATCATATATCGAAATCAAAAACCGCACGTGAGAAGCAGACACGCCTATTTCCCCTCAGTAGTACTAATGGATAATGGAGAAATGCTAGCTTCTGTAGTTTTAGGAGAAGCTTTTGAATCCGTCAATTGCCATACTTATGTTGCCCGATCCAAAGACAACGGTGAAACATGGCATATGGATGGACTCATTTATCCAGGAACAACGAACAGAATAACTTCTGACAGTTGTAGATTGACTGCTTTCCCAAAAGGTGAAGTCGTTGCATTTATGGTCAGAAGTGATCGGACTATACATCCGGATGAAGGATTCACTAATCACGAAAATCTGGGATTCGTGCCTACAGAACTTCTGCTGTTACGCTCATTAGATTATGGACATACATGGACTAAACCAAGTTCTCTGATTCCGCCTTTAGTCGGACCCTGCTTTGAGCTGTGCTGTCCAATAATTCCGCTTAAGGATGGTCGGTGGATATTACCTACTCAAACCTGGCCTGATTGGGACGGCAACTGTCCTAATGGAATCAGAATGGTAGCTTTTGTTTCGCATGATCGGGGTAGAACCTGGCCTGAATACATGGATGTGATGAGTGAACCGGAAGGACGTGTCTTCTTTTGGGAATCTAAAATAGTAGAACTGCCTGATGATAGACTACTTGCGATTGCTTGGGTATATGATGATATAGTTTCCTCAGACAGAACCAATCAATACGCTCTGAGTGAAGATGGCGGGAAAACATGGTCAACACCGCTTTCAACAGGACTGCATGGACAGACACTGACGCCGTTTTTGTGCGATGATGGGCGGATTTTGTGTATATATCGGAGAATGGATAAATCTGGATTGTGGGCAAATATTTCTCGTTTGGAGAAGAATGTCTGGGTTAACGAAGCTTGTGAGCCCCTGTGGGGCGAACAGACGACCGGTCTGACTACAACAGAAAAAGACATGGCTCATAATTTCAATGTATTAAAATTTGGGGCTCCATGTATTACCCGGCTTTCAGACGGCACAATATTCGTTGCTTTCTGGTGTTATGAAGATTGCATATCTGTTATTCGTTGGTTCAAGCTTGTCGTTTGAAGAAATAGAGGATTTTTTAAAAGCGAAGATTAACCTAATTCAATTGTTGATGCGAATGACGCTTTTGAAACTTTAAAAACTGTGTATTTGCTAATTAATTCTTTGAGATAAATTGCGTTTTAATAAATATAAAAAAGGATGGAAATATGAAATTTTTAGTAATAGGACTCGGTTCCATGGGAAAGAGGAGAATAAGATGTTTACAATATTTGAAAGAAAAGGATATTATCGGTTTTGATTTAAGAGAGGATAGACGTAAAGAGGTAAAAGAGAAATATGGGGTAGAAACGTTTGCAAGATTCGAAGATGCAATGGCTAAAAATCCTGATGTTTTCATTATCTCTGTTCCAAGCAATCTTCATCATCATTATGCAATGATAGCTGTTAAAGAAAAGAAGCATTTTTTTACTGAATCAAATTTTCTTTCTGAAGGCATAGATGATTTAGTGGCTATTGAGGAAAAAGGAGAAGTTATTGCTGTGCCGAGTCTTACCCCCTCTCATCATCCTTCATTGAAGTTGATGAAGAAGTTTGTAAAAGAGAAAAAAGCAGGAAAAAATCTATCATTTATTTATCATCTTGGTGCTTACTTGCCTGATTGGCATTCATGGGAAGACTATCGCCATGTGTATTATTCTAAGAAAGAAACTTCGGGGTGTAAGGAGATGGTTGCTTTTGAATTAACATGGATAACGTGGATGTTTGGAAAGGTGAAAAAGGTAAGCGCTTTTAAGTCAAAGGTATCTGATTTAGAAACAGATATTGACGATGTTTATCAAATTATTCTGGAACTTGAAAACGGGATTTTGGGGAATATGATGATAGATGTAATCTCCCGTAAATCGGGAAGGGAAATGAAGCTTGTAGGTGAAGAAGGGAATATTGTCTGGAATTCAGAAGAAAGCAAGCTGAAGGTTTATCTTGCTGAGAAAAAAGAATGGGAAGAATATCCTGAAGATGACATGCTAATAGAGCAAGGATACTCGGTAAAAATAAATGAAAGGATGTATATTGAAGAAATAGAGGATTTTTTAAAAGCTTTAAGAGGAGAAAAATCTTATCCCTATACTTTTAGAGAAGAAAAAGGGATAATCAATGTTTTAGAGGCAATTGACCAGAGTGCTAGAACAGGAAAAACAATGGAGGTAAAGTTATGAACGGTAAAGGGCAGAAGCTTTGGAACAGGGCAAAGAAGATTATTCCTGGTGGAAATCAACTGTTATCAAAACGAAGTGAGCGGTTTTTACCTGACCAATGGCCAGCTTATTATAAAAAAGCAAAAGGTGTGGAAATCTGGGATTTGGATGGAAACAAATATATTGATATGAGTATAATGGGAGTATCCTCCTGTATTCTAGGATATGCAGATAAGGATGTGAATGAAGCAGTAAAGAATGTGATAGATAATGGCTCAATGTCAACATTGAATTCTCCTGAGGGAGTTGAATTAACAGAATTATTGTTAAAACTTCATCCATGGGCAGGAATGGTTAGATTTGCCAGAACAGGTGGGGAATCAATGGCTATAGCAGTAAGGATTGCCCGTGCATATACCAAGAAAGATAAAGTAGCTTTCTGTGGTTATCACGGCTGGCATGATTGGTATCTTGCGGCGAATTTAGCTGATAATAAAAACTTAGATGGACAGCTTCTTCCTGGGTTAGAACCATTAGGCGTTCCAAGATGTCTAAAAGGAACAGCAATTCCCTTTACCTATAACAAGATAGATGAATTAAAGAATATTGTATCTAAAAATAAAGACATTGGCGTGATTGTGGTGGAGCCGGTAAGACATCATGAGCCTGAAGATAATTTTCTGGGAAAGATAAAAGAGATAGCTAAGGATATTAAAGCAGTATTAATATTTGATGAGATAACATCTGGCTGGCGAATGAATATTGGCGGAGCTTATAAGTTATATAATGTTCATCCTGATATAGCGGTTTATGCAAAGGCCATAAGCAATGGTTTCCCGATGGCGGCAATTGTTGGAAAAGGGGAAATTATGGATGTGGCTCAGGACAGTTTTATCAGCAGTACCTACTGGACAGAAAGAATAGGCCCTGCTGCAGCCATAGCCACAATCAATAAATTAAAGAAAAACAATGTTCCTTCCCATTTAATCAAAATAGGGGATTTAATTAAAAAAGGATGGAAGAAACTGGCAGATTCTCATAATTTAAAGATAAAGATTATAGGAATTCCACCATTGCCTGCATTTGTGTTTGATTATAAAGACTCTCAGGCGCTTATTACTTTATTTACGCAGGAAATGCTAAAGAGAGGATTTTTGGCTTCTGGTGGTGTTTCCTGTTCTTACAGCCATAAGGAAGAGCACATCAAAAGATATCTTAATAGTGCAGATGAAGTGTTCGGTATAATAAAGAAAGCTATCAAAAAGAATAATGTTCGCAATTTACTCAAAGGACCAGTTGCTCATACTGGATTTAAAAGATTAACTTGAGGAGAGAGAAAATATGAATATCAAAGAACTTTTTGATTTAACAGGCAAAGTTGCAGTAGTTACAGGTGGGGCAGGATTATATGGCAGGCAGATTGTGGCTGCTCTGGCTGAGGCAAAAGCAAAAGTATATATGGCATCTCGGAATTTAGAAGCTTTAGAAGAAGTAGTCTCTGGACATAGAGCAGATGGATATGATGTAGCTGCTTTGAAGTTGGATTTATCCGATGAGAAATCTATTCTAAGTCTGAGAGATAAAATCTTAAAACAAAATAAGAGGATAGATATTTTAGTTAATAATGCAGTTCTTCGTCCAATGAAAAAAGGCTATCACGATGATGCCTCATTATTTGCCGAGAGTATGAAGGTAAATGCAACAGGTTTATTCATTATAACACGGGCAATCGGCGATGTCATGGGAGAACAGCAGAGAGGATCTATTATTAATATTGGCTCTATTCAGGGCATGATTGGTCCGGATGCGACTATATATAAAAATACAAACATGAGCGGATGGTATCCTGATTATTTTTTCCATAAAGGAGGAATGATTAACTTTACAAGATTTATTGCCAGTTATTACGGTAGTAAGGGTGTTAGATGCAATTGCATAGCTCCCGGCGGATTTTTAACTGACAAAATGCCGGAAGCTTTTGTTAAACAGTATAGTAACAGAACTTTTTTGGGTCGTTTGGCTAATGATACAGATCTAAAGGGAATTATTGCTTTTCTTGCATCTAATGCCTCGCAGTATATTACAGGAACGAATATTCCTGTGGATGGGGGATATACAGCAAAATAATGATATGGGAGATTAGTTTCTCCACTCTCTTTGATAATAGGCTATGCCGCTATTGTTAGAAGGATCAGATAGTTTGGGATTATTACTGACAGCAAATTTCATTTGAGCTATGGCTTGTTCCGGTTTTGCCTGTTTTAGATAAACCAGTCCCAGATTGTAATAAGCGTAGTAAAATTCCGGGTCGTATTTTATAGCAAGTTTCAATTGTTTTTCGGCTTGTTCCAGCTTATCCTCCTGCAAATATACAGCGCCTAAATTATTATAAGAAGCAACATGTTTAGGATCATGCTCAATAGCGAGTTTATATTGCTCTTCAGCTTTCTCTAATTTACCCTGTTTCCAATAAATAACTCCAAGATTGTTGTAACTGTCAGAATATTGAGGACTATGCTTTACGGCAAGCTTCAGGTTTTTTATGGCATCTGGAGTATTATTTATATCAAAATAGAGCCCGGCGAGATTAAAATATGCCCAGCTATATTTGGGGTCATAAGAGATGGCAAACTTGTAATGCCCTGCCATTTGTTCAATTTGCCCAAGTTTTTTATAAATCTCTATTAAACAATTATAAGCCTTGGTATATTTAGGATTATACTTAAGAGCAAGCGCGTATTGAGATATCGCCTTATCCGGTTTATTCTGTTTATCATATATTCTTCCTAGATTATAGTAGGCCTCAGCATATACAGGATTATATTTTAAGGCGAGTTTATAGCATTTGATAGCTTTTTTAATTTTTTTACTATCAACGTGTTTTTCTGCAAGGACGAAGTGCTTCTCAGCCTTTTTCCTATTTGTATCCGAGAGCTGAAAAAGCTCTGTGTCTGATTGAGAATAAGAATACGCGGAAGAGGAAAACAGAAAAAATATTGCAAATATGGTGATTGCTTTCATCTATGTTTTTAACCTTCCCAATTCAGGTAATTTACCTACTAAAGGTCTTGCATATGCAAGAAACTTTTCTGTTACATTATTGCCCTGCTCGTTCATATAATCTCTGGGCATGCCTCGTGTATTTTTAGCAACAGAATGAAGGGGCGTTATGAAAAGTCCGCTTGCTTTTATTGCAACGCTTCCATCTTTGAGATCGCTTTCCACAGCGCTCTTTACTGCGAATTCTCCAACACGTCTTGCTTCTTCTGCGTCCGATTCAGAAACGATACAGGGAAAACATCTTTGTAAATAACCAAATGTATCGGCTCTAGCTCTAAGCTTGCCGGGAATGTTTTGTTTAATAAGCTCTATCAGCATATCTCCAAGTCCTCCGGAACCGCTCAATTGTACATTTCCGTGAGCGTCCTTAACTCCGGATTGAAAAATCGAGTTGCCTTTGTCATCACTTATTCCTTCAGAAACCGCTATCTGGCATCGTCCCAACCTGTTGTAAACATCTTTAACATCCTTGATAAACTTCTCCTTTGAAAATGGAATTTCAGGCACATAGATCAGATGCGGGCCATCATTCTCATGTTGTCTGCCAAGAGCAGAAGCGGCAGTTAAAAACCCTGCATGTCTCCCCATAATAATGTTAACTTTAATTCCAGGGATAGCACCGTTATCAAGATTATCACCCATTATTGCCATTGCAACAAATTTTGCCGCAGAACCATAGCCCGGACAGTGGTCAGTAACAAGCAAGTCATTATCAATAGTCTTTGGTATATGGTAAGACGTTAAATCATAGCCTGATTTGTTTGCAAGTTGATTTATAATATCTGCTGTTTCTGCTGAATCATTACCTCCAATATAAAAGAAATATCTGATATTATTCTTCTTGAATATCTTAAATATTTTTTCACATTCCTCTTCAGTAGGTTTTTTCCTTACGGATCCCAGTGCAGCAGATGGTGTGTTAGCTACTTTTTCAAGAACTGAGGAGTTCTGTGCTCCTAAATCAATAAAATTCTCATCAAGTATTCCTTTTATGCCATGCAATGCACCATAAAATTTTTGAATTTCCGGATGTTTGCCTGCTTCTATTATTGCGCCAACTAAGCTCTGATTAATAACACACGTTGGTCCACCTGATTGCCCTATAACAGCATTTCCACATGCTTTAGTACTCATTTAAAATCCTACTATCTTTCTATTATTTCCAATGCTTTCTTATACACATTATCAGCAGTAAAACCAAACTTTTCTGCTAATATTTCATACGGTGCAGAAGCTCCAAATTCATCAATTCCCAGCACTTTTCCGTCTAATCCTGCATATTTATACCATCCTGCAGTTGAGCCGGCTTCAACTACCAATCTCTTCCTGCATAATGATGGAATAACTTTTTCAATATATGATCCAGACTGTGCTTCAAATATTTCGACACTTGGTATGTTCACAAGTCTCACATTACGTCCTTCCTTATTCAGACGCTCTGTTGCTTCCATACAAATGCTGACTTCGGAGCCAGAGGCAATAATAACAAGTTCTGGTACTCTGGACTTGCTATCTATTAGCACATACGCCCCTTTAGAAAGGTTTTTTGCTGATGGATATTTATTCCTGTCAATTACAGGAACTTTTTGCCTTGTTAGGAGAATAGCAGTTGGCCCAGTTTTGTTTTTAAGAGCCTCTATCCACGCAGCAGGTGTTTCAGAGGCGTCAGATGGCCTTATTACTGTTAAGTTGGGTATCAAACGAAGTGAAGCTGCTTGCTCAACAGGTTCATGAGTTGGACCGTCTTCTCCAACAAAAATACTGTCATGTGTAAAAACATAGATTACCTGTTGCTTCATAATAGCTGCAAGCCGTATAGAAGGTCTCATATAGTCTGAGAACACAAAGAAAGTAGAACCATAAGGAATAATGCCCCCAAAAAGAGCCATGCCATTCAATACTCCACCCATGCAGTGTTCCCTTATACCAAAATGCATGTTGCGTCCACTGAATTTCCCTCTGTTTATAGATTCGTATTTTTTAAGGATTGTCTTTGTAGACGGAGAAAGATCTGCTGAACCGCCGATAAGAAAAGGAACTTTTTCTGCAACGGCCTGCATTACTTCACCAGCAGCATTTCGTGTGGCAACAGGTTCGTTTCCAAAGCTGGGTAAAGTGTCTGCTATATTTTCTGGGATTTCTTTATTCAGCCAGTTATTCAGTGCCTCTGCTTTTTGTGGGCATTTTGTTTTGTATTCTTCCAGCTTGTTTTTCCAGTCTTTATGGATTAAAAGATTTTTTTTATTACATTTTTCAAAGACTTCCTTTGTTTCCTCTGGTATATAAAATGCAGGTTCAAGAGGCCAGCCAATGTTTTGCTTTGTCAGTTTTACTTCTTCTTCTCCTAAAGGCTCGCCGTGTGCAGATGCTGAGTCCTGCTTATTAGGAGATCCTTTTGCTATATTGGTTCTGCCTATAATTAAGGTTGGCTTGTTTTTTTCTTTTTGCCCTGATTCAATGGCTTTTACAATTTCCCGAAGATTATACGGATTAATCTTTATTACTTGCCATTCATATGCTTCAAAGCGTTTACCTACATCTTCACTAAAGGTAAGAGAAGTATCTCCTTCAATAGTAATGTGATTGTCATCATAGAAGTATATAATATTTCCGAGTCCAAGATGTCCTGCAAAAGACGCTGCTTCTGCGCTAATACCTTCCATTAGATCCCCATCGGTTACTATGCCGTAAACATAGGAATCAAAGAGTTTAATATGGTCTGTATTAAACCTGTTTTCAAAGATTTTTGCCGATATTGCCATACCAACTCCATTCGCAAATCCCTGCCCAAGAGGACCGGTTGTTGTCTCAACTCCTGGTGTCATCCCATATTCAGGATGTCCCGGAGTCTTACTATCCCACTGCCTGAAATTTTTAAGTTCTTCAAGTGATAAGTTAAATCCGCCCAAATGGAGCAATGAGTAAAGAAGCATTGAGCCATGTCCTCCGGAAAGAACAAATCTATCTCTATTTATCCACGTAATATCTTTAGGGTTGTATCTCAAGAATCTGGTCCAGACTACATACGCATAGTCCGCAACTCCCATTGGAAGCCCAGGGTGCCCGGAATTGGCTTTTTGCACAGCATCTACTGAGAGCATTTTTATTGTATTTATTGCGAGAGTATCCTTGTTATCAAATTGCATTTCTGTCTCCTTGATTTTTGTGTCTAATTTTCTAATTTACAGTGTGTGGTTTTCTATCATAAAAAAAATTTCATGTCAAGAAAAGCGTATGTAGACTCTAGATTTTTTTGGATCCGTAACCGCTGCCAATGGCAGAGAAGGGGAGGTCTAGTTCCAGTTTCGGCACCAGCTTGGCGATCCAGGCGGTAAAGGTGTTGCTGTTGGGACCTGGAAAGGCCTTGTATTTCGTTTTCCATGGGTAAGCACGGGCAGCCTTGTCGACGGCATCAATCAGTTCGTCTACTCCCGTTCCTCTATGCTCTTTGAGAATCCGTGGTTTCTCGCCATACCAGTAGCGGTCGGGGACGTCCTGGGTAATCCTCAGGACCGGCTGGCCGTGATAACCGCGCCAACCGACCACGTCATACACCGTGTAAGAGGCTTCGCCGGTCCGCTTGGCTGCGATCCAGGTGTGAATGGCAAACCAGCCACGCCAGCCCCAGGCCTTGGCACCGTAGACGTGAAGAACCGCTTCTTTTGTCACGGCAGGGTCGGGTGCGATCCCAGCAGGTTCGCGGCTGGCGGTGCGCCAGTCTTTACCAGAAGAACAGTTCGACAACATCAATCCCATCAGGACAAAAGCCGGCAGTAGTTTCAAGATTTTCATAAATATATGCTTCACGAAATCACCGTGCAAATCTTAGCAATAAGCAGCTCCAAAGCCAGCTTTTGGGGAACTTTACCTGTTTTTATAGACACCTCTGTTTCAAACAAATTCTTAATATCTGCTATTAGCTCTTCTTTTTGAAATTTCAGACTTTGCTGGGCTATTCTGAATATTACATAAGGATGCTGTCCTGAGAGTTTTTGGGAAGCAGAGCTATATGTTTTCTGATCATAGTATCCTCTTTTAACTATATCAAGAGGAATGTCTCCTTTTTCAATAAATATCTTAATCTGCAACAACAGCCTGATTCTTTTTGTCAGCATAGGCACAACACTATAGCCAGTGTTTTGGGTACGAGAGAATTCCTCAAGAAGTTTTAAGGCTCTTGGAAGGTTTTTCTCCGCAACTGCCTCAGACATAGCAAACGGCGCATATTCTATTGATTCGGGGACAAGTGTATTTATATCTTCCTCTGTAATATTATCTTTGCCATTGCAATAAAGCTCTAATTTATCTAGTTCATTTATTATTTGTCTGAGATTTACTCCGGTAAAAGACAGCAGATATTCAAAGGCAATTGGAGAGAGCTGTTTGCCTCTCTTCTTTAGTTTTAGCTGTGCAAATTCATATAGTTGATTTCTGTCTGTTTTTTTGTTTTCCTTGAAAGAAGAAAATTCAATTATTTCTCCAATTTTTTTATCCGCTTGTTCAGCAGTTAAAATTACATAGGTATTAGCGGGTATGTCATGTTCTATCGTTTCATCAAATCCTTCAGAATTATTCCCGAGTAGATTTTCACAATCTTTAATCCAGACAACGCGTTTAAGCCCGAGTAAAGAAGGAGTTTTTATTGCAGACATAATGCTCTTTATATCTGTGTCGTTGGCATGTATTATCTCCAGTCCGAACTCTTTTTTATCTTCAGGTAAGACCATGTTGATAATCTTCTTAGCAGTATCCTCTACCAGATAATTCTCTCCGCCAAAAATCAGGAATAACTTAGGGATATCCCCGTTTTTTATTTTTTTGATCAGATTGGATTGTTTACTTAGTCTATTTTCTAACACTTTCAACCTTTCTGGTATATCCAGTGCCTCTTGAGGAGAAAATTTCACACATCACATGACATGCAAGATAATGCTCTTTACCTATCTGTTTTAACTCAGGAACCTGGCTTTCACATCTATTTTTGGCAATTTTGCATCTTGGATAAAAACTGCATCCTGAAGAGGGGAGTGATGAAGATGAGATTTTAGGGATAGTCGCTGTGCGAAGCAAAACATTTGTATAAGGATGCAGCGGCCTTTTGAATATTTCATCACATGGACCTTGTTCTACTATTTTACCAAGATACATTACGCACACACGATGGCTTATATACTTGATTATGTTTAAGTCATGTGAAATAAAGAGCATAGAAAGGCTGAAGTCAGACTGTAGTTGACTCAGCAGATTTAGTATTTGTGCCTGTATTGAGACATCCAGAGAGGAAGTTGGCTCATCAGCGATTATAAGTTCAGAGTTTACTGCTAGAGCTCTGGCTATGCCGACACGCTGTTTTTGCCCTCCGCTTAGTTGATGTGGGTATTTATCTAATATTTTTCTGTCTAATCCAACCGTCTTTATAAGTCTTTTAATTTCAGACAATATATTTTTTTTATTTAAAGAGCTGTTTACCCCGTTAGAAAAATCCTTTCTAACGGGGTTTATTAGTAATGGCTCGCGAAGTGTCTGGTTTATGTTCATTCTTGGATTTAGAGAGTTTGCAGGGTCCTGAAATATCAACTGTGGATTAATGCTTTTATCCCCAAGATAATCTATAGTTCCCTTATCAGGCGGAATAAGCCCTGTTATCAGCTTTCCAACGGTGCTTTTGCCACACCCGCTTTCTCCAACAAGTCCAAGTATTTCTCCTCGCCCAATATGAAAGCTCACACCATCAACAGCTTTTACTGTATATGAATGTTTAGACCATAAACTTGTTTTCCGCGAGAAATATTTCTCTACATTCTTTATAACTAAAATTTCTTGTTTCATCTTATAAATTTTTTCATCATATTGACATATTCTTTATGGTTTGGTATCGTTTCGACGTGAAGAAATGCGTTTTTAAAAATATTGGAATTGCCTTTTTAATTCCCATAGGAATTTATCTCCTTTTTATTTCTGGCATACTTAATTTTATTTTGCGTATATTAACCATTTTGGGGCATATTCTTGAACAAATGACTTGGTAATTTTAGTTTTCATAATTTAAATGGATTTCTTTTTTCTTTTCTGCTTTGTCAAAATGTACCGTTGTTAATTTTTTTATTGCTGTTTTATCTTCAGCAATTCCACTTTTCCGTCTTTTTTTTGTGAGCCAAAGGCGTGGCAATCTCATAGACTGCTTCGTTTCTTACACTCCTCGCAATGACGTTGTGTTGTTTCTTTTATTAAATAAAAATGTGTTGATGATAAACTGCAACTTCACTTGACATCCTTTATCGCTTTTAGGCAAGATCTATTGTGTAACATTGCAAATACTGAGAAGGAATCTTTAGCAAGTTGAAAAGCTATATTTGCGTGTCTTTCACCTATCACGTATGGGTTGCCATGTATAAGTTTATTTCGAGCCTTTCTTAGCTCTTCCCAATTTCCACAGAAATTTTCAGCATCGATTTTATTTAAGACAGAGCTAAACTTACTGCCATTCAATCTTTTGAAAATTTTGAATTTGGCTGGTATGCTTCCTGCTTCGTTTAGCACAATGTCTATTACTTCAGAAGATGTCTCTCTGCATTCTAACATCTCGTATAGAAATTCGTTAAGTAAATTCTCAAGAAGGGTGCATGTCAGAATAACCGCAGAGATATACTCGTCAACTCTTTTTGGATATGTTTGGAGTAGAATTGTATAGATTTCTTTTGCTTGCTTGTTTGAAACAGTAAATTCCCTACAAATTATATTCAACATTTTCTCATAAGAGTTAACACTCAATTCTTTATGAATGTCATTAAGCTGATGTTTATTTATTTTAATTTTTGTTTTATTCCGTATTTCCTTAAGCGTATTCTCAATGTTGTTATTAGACGCTTGGTATCCTTTGCGACAAAAGCCTTGTACTATTTCAAAAAGCGTAATTGCATTCAGATTTGGAAACATTTCTGGAGAAGTCCCTTTGCAACCACAATGAGAGCATAGTGTATTTGTATTTGTAATACTATCATCTTGAAGAAATCCGCACTTTGAACATTTGCAATAACAAAGAGTAATTGCAAGATCATCAAAAGAAACCAATTCTCTATTATCTAAGCTCATAACAGATTTTTTTCTATTTTAGCGTTGATAAACTTAAATTTTTCTTGTCTATTTTCTAACACGATTACATAGATTGCTTCGTCGCTTACGCTCCTCGCAATGACTTTCTTTCATCTTAATTCTTCCATTATCCTGAAACAGTTAAATGTTTCTTAATCATTTCTTTGTAGTTTTGGCAGTAGTTCTCTATAAAACGGCTGTCTTCAAAAAGAGGCAGAAGGTCTTCTTTTAGATAGGATGGGGTTATTTTTTCGGTTTTTTCCAGCAGCATTAGATGTATTTTACTCATATCGTCAGTATTTAAAACATCTTTTAACCTTTCTAAATCAGGTTTGATCCCTTTTTGAAGAAACCAGAGAATGTCATAATAATCTCTGCCTTTAAAAGTTATTTTATCTCCTTTCCCTTTTTTGAAAGTTCTTTTCAGGATAGCAATGATTTTTGAAGACATGAGGGTTTCCAGAGAGTAGGTTCGCATTAAAAAATTAAGATTAAATTTTGCTATAGGAATAAACTCGGTTTGATAATATCTTGAAATATTTTGAGCAATCTCTACTTTTACATAAAGCTTATTGCTCTCAGGCTTTTTGGCTGCTCCAAGCGTATAAAGAATAGGAAACTTCAGGTAAATCTTTTTTTGCTTTCCACGGATACTGGCTTCTATTTTTGGAAAACGCCGGCTCTTTCTGAAGTAATCAAGAATATCTTCGGTCAAATTTTCTTTGTCAATTTCCTTTCCCCATTCCAAATCTAAATCCAAGTCCTCAGAAAGACGATTTAGGCTATAACCAATCCTTAAAGCGCTACCTCCTGTAAAAGCTAAGTCTTTGCCGTAAGAAGAATTAAAAATAAAATCCAGTACATAAAATTGAAGGACCTCTTTTAAAAAATTGCGAATAATATCATTAGACAATCCCTGTCTTTTTTTTTCTTCAACTAAATTTTTAAGAATTTCTTCCATTATAAATATTCCTTTCTAATATCTTAGATATTTTTTCCATTTTCTTTGACATGGATTTTGAGACATATTTCTTAAATAATAAGAAATCGCTAAAAGAAAAATTTTCCCAATTAATTCTTAAGCTCTCTAAAATTTCAGTGTTAAGATCTCCCAGATTTCTTTTTAAATAAAGAAAATCAAAAAGGGCTTTAGCTTTGGTAGCTACAAAGTATATATTCTGATAAAAAGAAACTTCTTTAAATCCAAAATAAAGAGCCTCTTTAATGTTTGAATATTTATATGTTCCCAATGAATTCTGATAGGAGCGGCCTGTTTTTAACGTAATAGATGTCAAAGGATAGGTGGCTTCAGTTAAAAGGTTATATTTTGACAGAACATATTCTAAACTTAAGTAAGAGGGAAATTTTAATTTTGAAGCGATAAACTCTTTAAATCCCGTTTTGTTCGGTTCTTTAAGATAGTATACATCAGTGGTATATAATCCCTTTTTTAGTTTAGCGATCCGCTCATTTTCCAAAGAGCGTTTTATTCTCTCGTTAAGAGCAAATTCTAAACCCTTAAAATAAATTCTAATATTTTTTTTGCTAAAACATGGCATTTCTTCAAATGGTTCAAAAATATCCGCTTTTGTCATTTTGTTTCACTTTTAGTATGTATTATGTACTAATTCTAAAATAAAAACACAATAAAAACAAGTTATTATTATGTAATTTTTACCTCTTCAAACATCTAACTGAATGTTGTTTTTTGACTTCAAACAATCCTGGTTTGACTTTCTTGCATATTCTAGCGGCTTCCCTGCATCTTGGATGAAACCTGCACCCTGTGGGAAATTCTGCTGGATTTGGCACAGAGCCCGGAATAACTTCCAGCTTGCCTTTTTCTTTTTTTAAGTTTGGCGCAGACTTTAGAAGAGCTTCTGTATAAGGATGTAGCGGACTGGCAAAAACTTGTTTTACATCTGCCTCTTCTACAATTTCTCCTCCATACATTACTATAACTCGCTGAGCAACTTGGGCGACTATACTTAAATCGTGAGTTATTAATAGAATTGACATATTGAGTTTCCTCTGCAGACTTTTTAGCAGGGAAAGTATTTGCGCCTGAATAGTAACATCCAGAGCAGTTGTTGGTTCGTCTGCAATCAGGAGCTGTGGCTTTGTAATTAGAGCCATAGCAATCATTGCTCTCTGCTGCATACCTCCGCTGAGCTGATGCGGATATGTATTAAATATTCTTTGCTGATCCTGCAGACCAACCGTTTTTAAGATATCAATTGTGTCTCTGTATGCCTGAGCTTTCGAAGTAGATTTGTGTGTGAAGATAGCTTCCAGAATTTGATTTCCGATAGTGAGAGTTGGATTAAGGCATGAGAGAGGTTCTTGAAATATCATGGATATATTATTGCCTCTTATTTTTCTCAACTGCTTATTCCCTAATTCCAGAAGATCTGTATCCTTGAAATTTATCTTTCCTCCCACAATCTTTCCTTGGGGAGAGATGAGCTTTAGTATTGAGAGAGCAGCTGTACTCTTGCCGCATCCACTCTCACCAACAATCGCTACAATCTCTTTGGGCCGAATAGAAAAGCTTGCATCATCAACAGCTTTAAGTACTTGTTCTCCCAGATAAAAATAGGTCTTTAGATTTTGAATATCCAATAAGTTATCCATGCATGTCTCGTATTTTGCTAACTACATTTTTTATAATTTCAGGTGATGTTGAGGCTCCGGCGCTTATTCCAATCTTCTCCTTATCCTTCAGCCATATAAAGTTTATATCCTGGGCTGTTTCTATGTGATAGGTTTTTACACCTGTCTCTTTACTGACTTCAACTAATCGTTTTGTGTTTGCGCTGTTATAGCCTCCAATCACTATCATTATATCAGAGCGTTTTGCCAGCTTCTTGGCAGCGTTTTGTTTTCTTATGGTGGTTTCACATATCGTATTGTATATTCTTAACTCATTGGAGTAGGGAAGCATAGCTAAAGATATTTCTCTAAGGTTCCATATACCCTGAGTTGTCTGCGAAACTATACCGATTTTTTTCTCCCTCTCGAGTCTTTTAATATCAATTTCAGCTTTGTTCTCAACAACCTGAAAGTTAGTTCCACAGAAGCCTACGATGCCTTTTGTTTCAGCATGATTTTTATCTCCTATAATGACGATATGGTATTTATCTTTCTTTAGCTGTTCAGCATATTTCTGCGCCTTCTTTACTAACGGGCATGTAGCATCAATAATTTTCAGGTCTTTTTTATAGGCTTCTTCAATCAGTGCTGGTTCAAGTCCGTGCGCAGGGATGACTAAAATTCCCTCTTTTATGATTGAGATATCTTTAACTATTTTTAGCCCTCTAGCCGTGAGATTCTTTACTACCTGCGGGTTATGAATTATTGGGCCCATGCAGTAAATATTCTTTTCTTTCTTAAGGGTCTGTTCAACTATTTTAATGGCTCTTTTTACGCCAAAACAGAATCCAGAATGGTTTGCTACTTCAATTTTCATTTTAATATCTTCTAAATAAACTGTATTATATCAGAATAAGTTCTAAAGTGTAAAATTTGGAGGGATTAAATTATGAAGCTTGAGGATAATCATAAGTGTTTTGTATGCGGCAAGAAAAATCCAGATGGATTAAAGATTGATTTTAAAGTTTCAGATAATAGGATTCAGGCAGAGTTTGTCCCCCGCAGTTCTCTTCAAGGTTATGCAAACATAGTGCATGGCGGTATTATAAGCACTCTTCTGGATGAGGCAATGGGGAAGCTGGCTTTTGAACTCGGAATTAATTGTCTTACAGCTGAAATCAATGTGAGATTTAAAAATCCGGCTTATGTAGGCAAGAAGTACGTTCTAACAGGCGAACTTCTGAAAAAAACTCATAGGATTGTATTTGCAAAAGCAAAAGTACAGTCTGAGTCAGACTTGCTTATCGCTGAAGCAACAGGCAAGCTTATGGTTGTTTAGGAATCAGAAAATTTCTTGCCATCAATATAAAATTTTGTATAATACACACTGTTCTGTTTTAAACTGAACAGGGCCCATAGCTCAGCCTGGTTAGAGCGCCGGACTCATAATCCGTTGGTCCAAGGTTCAAATCCTTGTGGGCCCACCACCTGTTTTACCGGGGTTTATCTAAGTGCAATCGGTTTTCTGAGAATTTCTGACATTATAATGCCTGTTCTAGCGTCAGATATCCCCAATGATAATGCAGATATCTCCTCTTCTGATTCCCAGAAATTGTCTTCAAAATTAACCGCAGGAACTTTTTCTACTTTCTCCTCAACAGGCTTTTTAAATTCTTCTTCAGGAATTTCTTTAACCTCATCTTCAACAAACTCAGGTTGAAGATAGTCCTCGGATTCTTGAGTTTCCTCTTCTTTTACAAGATTGAGTTCCTTGAGAAATCCTCTAACTGCATCCTGATCTGCCTCGTAAACAGGTTCCTCATCCTCTTGTTTTTTCTCAAAATCAAGTTCTGGAAAGGAGTCAGCAGGTTGAGGAAGATTCTCCTTTCTTTGAGGGCTATAAGATGTGCGGCTCTGGGTATTTTTCATCTCAGAGAATTTCTTTGCGATCTTTATAACCCAAACGCCAAAGAATATTACAAAGAATAGTATCTTGATTATTGAACCCATGTTATCACCTTATTCTTTTTTGGATTTTGTTTCCTTTGTACCGTCTGCGATCGAATCTCTCATCCCGGTATCTGCCTGAATATTCTTCATCTTGTAGTAGTCCATAATACCAAGATTTCCCTTTCTGAAAGCGTCTGCCATTGCTTTTGGTACTTCTGCTTCAGCTTCTGTAACCTTTGCTCTCATTTCCACAACTTTAGCTTTCATCTCCTGTTCCAAAGCAACAGCCATAGCACGGCGGCTTTCTGCCTTAGCCTGAGCTATCTGTTTATCTGCCTCAGCCTGTTTTGTCTGAAGTATTGCACCAATGTTATCTCCTACATCAACATCCGCAATATCTATTGAGAGTATTTCAAATGCAGTACCTGAATCAAGACCTTTCTCCAATACCTTTTTAGATATCATATCTGGATTTTCCAGCACTTTTTTATGTGTTTGTGCAGAACCAATTGTGGTTACGATTCCTTCTCCAACACGTGCAATAATCGTTTCTTCAGTTGCTCCTCCAACAAGCTGCTGGATATTGGTCTTAACGGTAACCCTGGCTTTTGCTCTTAGCTGAATTCCATCCATTGCTACTGCAGCTACAGTTGAAGCGCCTTTAGTGGGATCAGGGCAGTCAATTACCTTTGGCATTACACTTGTCTGTACAGCTTCAAGAACATTCCTGCCTGCAAGGTCAATTGCAGTTGCCTTTTTGAAATCAAGCGCTATTTCTGCCTTACTGGCTGATATTAAAGCCTTGACAACACTTTCCACATGGTATGTACCGCTTGCAGGTTTTCCCATTATTGGCTGACCGTCTGAAGCCAGATAATGCGCTTCAAGCTCATCCGAGGATATATCCAGGCCTGCTTTTACAGCCATAATTCTGGTATTCACTATAATGCTGGCTGGAACTCCTCTAAGTCTCATAATAACAAGTTTTATCATACTTACCGGTGCGCCTGATACCATTGCTCTAAGCCATAAGCTAAAGAATTTGGCAATAGTTATTACAAGCAAAACAGCTACTGCTATGAGTATAAACATTAATACTTTCATCTCTTTTTCTCCTTTTCGGTTATTGATTTTAGATTTTTCTTACAACAATTTTCTTTCCGCTGACCATCATCACCTTTACTTTTTCATTTTTTCGGACATAACCTCCTTCCGTTACGACATCAAACTTCTGCCCATTGATTTCAGCCTTTCCTGCAGGTCTCAGGAGGGTCAGAGCAATTCCTTCCTTATCTTTTATATCCTCCAAGCTGTCATGAGAGACGAATCCTTCATTTTTACTCTCTTTTTTAGAGAGAATAACATATTGTCCGAACTTTGTCTTTGGCAAAAACTTTAATGCAAGTATTATTGCTATACCTGCAAAAACCAGTTCCAGAAGCAGGGCATAAAAGCCTAATGAGGGATAATTTTTAAAGCATAGGAATATACTGCCAAATATTGCCAGACATCCGCCAAGGCCAAATATACCTCCAGGCACAAAGATTTCAATAAAGATGAATGTTATTCCTGCAATGAATAAAAGAATTATAGTCCACATTTAGTCAGCCTGCCTCCAAGTTTTTACTAAGATTCTGTTTCCCTCAACCTTCTCAACAACAATCTCGGCTCCTTCTTCAATAAAATCTCCGTCAGTCATTACGCTCCATAGTTTATCGTCTATCATTGCCTTGCCTGCCGGTCTGAGGTTTGTATGAGCAACCCCTCTCTTTCCAACCAGAGTATGCATCTCAGTAGATGAAGCGTTAAATCCGTTTTTCTGTTTTTCTGAGGCAGACAGAGCAAGCTGGCTCCATAATCCTTTATTCTTGGGAAGATATTTTAACAGCAGAGCAAATACTGTTCCTGAGGCTAAAATTGCACCACTGATTGTATAAAGAGCATTGTTTAATAAATTAAATTCCCATGAGAATTTGGGTATGGGCTGTTTTACAAGCGCGAGATATATTCCTGCCAGAATACAGAACAGTCCGCCTGATCCAACAAATCCAAATCCAGGTGTTATAAATAATTCAGTAAATAACAGCACAACCCCTATAATGAATAAAACTATATCCATAATATTTGCAAGTCCCACAATATAATGCCCCCAGAAAAATAGAGCCAAAAATATTACACTAATAGTTCCCCCAACTCCCCATCCAGGCGTTTTTATTTCAAACAGTAGTCCTAAGAATCCAAGTGTTAAAAGTAATGAGCTCACAATAGGATGTGTTAGAAATCTGACAACATGTTCTGCCCAGTTAGTACGAGTTTTTTTGATACTAAATTTATCCAGATTAAATAACCTCAATATCTCTTTAATGGACTTTGCCTCGTTTTTTGCAAGACCTATCTTTACAGCTTCAGATCCTGTGAGTGTAAGTAATTTGCCTTTTTTAATTATCTTTTTAACTTCAATGTCCTGATCAACCATTGCCTCTGCTAATTCTGTGGAATGATTGTTCTGTTCCGCTGCTGCTCTGAATGCTGAGCGCACAAAGGATATTTCTTTCTCACCTGTTTTTTCCTGACTCATACCAGCAAAACCAATTTTAACAGGAGAGGCTGCACCTATCATACTGCCCGGGGCAACAATTATGTGTTTACACGATAGAGCAATAAGCGCACCTGCGGATATGGCTCTTGGATTCACATACGCTATAGTAAGCATTTTTAGATTTGAAAGAGCGTCTTTTATATCTACTGCTGCATCAACCCTGCCGCCGTATGTTTTAATATCCAGAATCACTGCCTTAGCATTTGCCTTTTCTGCTTCCTGAACTGAACGTTTAACAAAGCTTGCAAGTCCCAGATCAATTATTCCATGAACAGGAATAATATATACATCTCCGTCTTCAGCATGTAAAAATTGACGATATGGGCATATTAAAGTAAGAAATAGCAATAATAAGATAAAACTTGTTTTAACTTTTCTCATTCTATCCTTTAATGTCTCTCAGATTTCTAAACATCAGGACATAAACCGCTGTTGAGGCTATCATTGCTAAACCTCCTGCTATTCTTAGAACTTGGACTTTCAAAGCAGAGCCCAGTATGGCATACAGAAGACCAAATGGTATACATATGCATATTCCATACACAATTGCGCATACAAGCAACGCCTTAAGTACATACCACCAGTTACCTTTTACGAGCTGTTTACTCCTTTTGAGAGCGCCAGTACTTCCAATCTCTTCAATTATACATACATAGGGAGCAAAACCGAACCAGATAAAAAATATAATACCAGGGATAATTAACAGTAAAAACCCTCCAAATGTTGACAGAAACACAAGAATGCTTACCCATGCATATGGGAAAATTTTTTCAAGACCCGCTTTGTAGGATTCTTTAATATTTGCAGTCCTACCTTCGAGAATATTATTTATCGCAAAAGTCAATCCTATGGAAGTAACCCAGTCGATGATAATTACAGGAAATGTGAATGCTTTGGAAATAGCTGTTAAACATCCTACTAGATAAAGTGCAGCAATTCCAAGAAGAATTACTATATTGTTCTTTATTACTGACCAGCTTATTTTCAGCAGTTCTCCAATTCCCATGAGCTCTTTTGTCTGTGGAGTTTCTTGAGGCTCTGAAGACGCAGATAAAGATTCATTATTCATAATATTTCCTCCCTTATTTTCCAAAGTCAAGCATATACCATAGGCCTCATAATTTACAAGACAAAAACCATTTCAAAACATCAAATCTCCATTCAAAATAATGCTAAATATTATTACCCCTTTATAATAACCGCCTTCTTTTTAAAATAAGCAAAAAGACCGCCAAAAATGAAACCTCCAATGTGTGCAAACCAAGCAATATTTGATACGCCTGTTGTCTTAAATGTAAAACCAAACATTAACTGGAATAAAACCCAAACTCCTAAATATAAAAATGCAGGCACACGCAATATTTTATAAATAACGAAAATATTAATCCTGGCTTTAGGATAAAAGATAAAATAAGCACCCATAATCCCAGATATTGCACCACTAGCACCCATCGTAGGTATTGACAAGTTCCAATTTAAAAAGCTATGTAATATGTTTGCAGATAACCCGCAACAAAGATAAAAAACAAGAAATCCAAAACGGCTAAATCTATCCTCAACATTACTCACAAAAAGCCATAGAAAGAACATATTTCCTATTAAATGAAGCAACCCTCCATGTAAAAACATGGAAGAAATTAAACCTATGCCTAAAAAATGTGCTGGGATTAAACCAAACTTCTGGACAAACGCAAATGGATCTCTAATAAAAAATACCTGACCTATAAAAATCAGCACACATAAAATCATTATGAAAATTGTTACTAAGGGTACCCTTTGTCTCGGAGTATCGTCTGAAAGAGGAATAATCATTTTGGGTATAGATAAAACAACGGGATTTGCTGATCTTGTTAAAGTTCTACTAATTTTTGCTAAATCTTGTGAATCTTGCATAGCTCGATCTTTTTTAATAAAACTTTTAGCAATTGACGTAATTCTTGGATCTTCTTTAAGATATCTGGCAAGTTTTTTAGCTTCTCCTTCATCAGCCCACATACCTTGGCAATGCGGACATTTGTCCAAAAAGACGTTAGAATCATAGGCATAATTAAATACTTTAAGTTTCTGATTACATCTGGGACAAACTTTATCTTTGTTCTCTTTAACGCTATTCAAGGTTTTTACTATACGTTCATTAAACAACTGTGGTATTTGCGGAGAAATTTCTTCGCTCTCTGTTAAAGTCCTGACAAAATCTACTAATTCGTCTGAATCAAACCATGTACCCTTACAACGAGGGCAAATATCTACAAATGCTGATTTAAATTTTATCTCTACTAAATTACTTGAACAAACTGGGCATTTCATTTTCTAAAATTCTCAACGTTTTTTCAAAACATCAAATTTTCCAAAACCTCAAGTGCTTTTTGGGCATCTTCTTCTTTAACTAATAATCGCGTTCCACCAGTGACCAGTGATAAACTAGGGTAAATACCGCCACAATCATCAGTAGAAACAATAGCTTCAATATCACTGTCTTCAAGGAAACTCTTTGCAAGCTCAGCTTCTATTCTATTATTATAATTTTTAATACAAATTAAATCAGGCATTGCTAGCCAGTATGCAGGAATTTATTTCCCAACACTACTATCTGCAGGATTAGATTAGTATAGATTCCTGCAACTGCATCATCAAGCATTACTCCCCAGCCATGAGGGAGTTTCTCTGCCATCTTAGCAGGGAATGGTTTAAGAATGTCGAATATACGGAATAGTATGAAGCCTGTTATAATATAAAATGGACGAAAAGGTACCATTGTCAATGCTATGAGAATTCCAAAGACCTCATCAAGAACAAATTTCCTGCAGTCTTTTTTTCCAAATACTTCTTCTGCTTTTTTGCCAATAAGGATTCCTACAATAAATAATAGACCAAGTATCAGAAAATATAATCCTGAAGAATAATGGTGGGATAGAATCCAATACAATCCCAATCCTGCTAAACTGCCAACAGTTCCGGGAGCGTATGGAGAATATCCAATAAGGAGAAAAGAGGATATTAGTCTAATTAAATTTTTCATTGATGAGCAGCTTCTCTAATGAGGTCCTTGTGCTCAATCATATAGCCAATACCAGAGATGACAGAGAAAATTACCACAACACTCATGACCCATGTTAGGAGGGAGTGCATCCATATATCCAGTGGCTTAGCATGCCATAGGACATTTTCCCATGAATTAAACACTATCATAGTATCTCTGATGCAAAGAGCAATAAGTGTTATTATTATAGCTGTAATCTGAGAGATAGTTTTATGCTTACCAAGCAGACCTGCGGTTATTATCACACCTTTGGTAGCCGCTAGATTACGAAGGCCTGTAATGATAAATTCTCTGCTTATTATTATGACAACCATCCATGAGGGAAAAAGCCCCATGCCAATGAACACAATAAGGGCAGACGCTACAAGTAATTTATCAGCAACTGGGTCCATCAATTTGCCAAAATTGGTTATCTTCTTTTCCCTGCGAGCGATAACCCCATCAAAAAAATCAGTAAGGGATGCCAGAATAAAGATAAGTAATGCCATATATTTACCAATCGCAATGTAAACTAAGTTATTAGAAACATGGTTTACCAACAAGGCAATAATAAGAAAAGGAATAGCCAGTATACGTATAAATGTTAATTTATTGGGCATGTTCATTATGGAATTTTTATCCCCTCTTTTGTTACAATAACCTTTTTAAAAACCTCTCCTTTTTTACCAAGAATGGGCATTTTTTTGCCATTTAACTCTATTACAACACCCCCAGCATTTCCTATTCTGAAATGAAATTTCTCTTTAGCATACCACACTTTCTCGTCTCCCTTATGCAATGTACCGCCAAATAATTTTTTGTCATCAGCAAAGATTCTAACCCATGTTTTATCTATTGCTGTGAATTTTAATTCCAGCAGCTCGCTTTCGCTTTTAACATATTTATCAAGAGCAGATTGATTTTTTAAGGGGAAAATATCTTTTTCATCGGATATGCCAGTATTTACAGAAGCAGGTTTTTTATTTATGGTTTTCTCACTAATTATAAGGCTGGTATCATCTGTTACTAATGGTGAATCTGCTATATCTGGAGCAGAATAATCACGTGTTTCTTCAAGCGTAATTCTGTCAACAGTATTAACAAAATGTCTAACTGTAGAAATGATTGCTATGAATAATGCTAAAATTAATGCTACAGCGGAGAGAAACAATAGCTTCTTTTTTGTTTTCCCGTCCGGACTTTTTTCTCTATAACTTTGAGAAGGTTTGGAGCATTGCTCATACTGCGTCAGGAGTTTTTCTGTATCTAAGCCAAGAAAGCTTGTATATCCTCTTAAAAATATTCTTGCATATTCAGGGGATGGCAGACTGTCAGCAGTGTCATTCTCCAATGCTTTAAGGTATGAAGGACTTATTTTTATTTGTGTATATACATCCTGAAGCCTTAATTTTTTTTCAAGCCTTGCTTTTTTTAAGACTTTGCCAATAGATTCCATGATTTCTTAAAATTTCCTTAGTTGTTTTAATAATTTGTTTATTTTAGACTTAATAAGCACTCTATCATCCTTAAATATTCTGTATTGTTCTTTAATATAATCTGATATTTTACTTGATTCTTCCAATTTCTTATATCTCTTATCCAACTCAAAAAGTTGCACCTGAAGAGAATTAACACTTTCCCTCAGAGTATCTCTTTCGCTTTTTATCTCCTGTATCTTTTGAAGTCTTTCCTGGATTTTTTGGTCTAAAACTTCTAATTTCTCGTCCAGCATTTTCCTACTTTCTTAAAGTAATATCTAATTGTGATATAAGCTTACGCCCTATCCTTGAATGCGCCTGATTTACTTCCTCGTCAGTAAGCGTTTTCTTATTGGAACGATAGCAAATCGAATAGGCCATACTTTTATGTCCAGAGAGAATTTGTTTGCCGCGATATATATCAAATAATTTTACGTCTTCAACAATCTCTCCACCAGCTTTCCACATTATGTTCATAATATCAGCATTAGATACGTTTTCTTTAATAGTAAAAGCTATGTCGCGCTCACTGGCCGGGTATTTGGGAACTGCCTTAAAAACAGGGGATAGGTTTATGTATTTTGATAAATTAGAGAACCCAATCTCAAGAAGAAACACCTTTTCATCAATGTTGTATTTCTCTAATACATTACTGCTAATTTCTCCTATTATGCCTATATTGCGTCCCTGAATATCTATGCTTGCTGAGCAATCAGAAGTAAATACCTGGTGCTTTTTATAGTATAGGCAATGGTCTTCAATCCCAAGTCTATACAAGATTGTTTCTAATATGCCCTTGATATCAAAGAAAGAAACGTTTCCCACAATCCCACAGCATAGGTATGTTTTCTCATGATATGAAGAATTATTTTCAAAGAATACCTGCCCAAGTTCATATAATTTAATTTCAGAAAGAGACCTGTTTAAGTTTCTCTTAATTACACTCAGCATCTCAGGTATTAGGCTTGTTCTCATTATATTTTGGTCATCTCCCAGAGGATTAGTAATTTTTACTCCATCAGAAGACAGACCAGTTTTATCTAGGTTTTCTGAGTTGGTAAAACTTGATGTGTATATCTCGGCCATGCCACATGAAGACAATATGTTCTTCAGAGCATCTGTTTGCTTTTCAAACTCTCCTTTGCCACATGAACTGGTTTGTCCTCGAGGCATTGTAGTATCAATGTTATTGTATCCATAGATGCGGGCAATTTCTTCAATCAGGTCTATTTCTCGCCTAATATCCTGACGATATGTAGGAACCAGTACCTTGATATTATTTAAACTATCCTGTTTGATTTCAAAACCCAGGTTTAGCATTATATGCTTTAACTTGTTTTTGGGTATGTCAATACCTAAAATTCGTTTTATTTGCTGGATTCTAAGTTGTATGTTTTGCTTATTGAATTTCTTTGGATAGATATCTACAATCCCTTTTACTGATTTTCCATGTGCGGTCTTTTCTATGAGATAGGCTGCTCTATTAAGTGCAGACACAACTCCATTCGGATCCACGCCTCTTTCAAAACGATACGATGATTCTGAAGATAACTCTAATGTTTTAGACGTCTTTCTTATGCACCCGGCATGAAAACAAGCACTTTCTAGAAATATATCTGTTGTTTGCTTATCTATCTCGGAACCAATACCTCCCATGATACCTGCAATAGCAATAGGAACTTTTTTATCTGCTATGACCAGCATATCCCGAGAGAGCTGTCTTTTACTCTCATCCAGAGCAACTATAGACTCATTTTGTCTTGCCCTTCTTATAGTAATTTGTTTACCTGATATTTTGTTGTAATCAAATGCATGAAGAGGCTGCCCTGTTTCCATCAAAACATAGTTCGTTATGTCAACAATATTATTTATAGGACGGATATTAACTGCTTTTAACCTATTTGCAAGCCATGATGGAGAAGGCTCTATTTTAACGTTGCGAATTATTCTCCCAGCATACCTGGAGCAGAGAGAAGTATCCTTTATTGATATGTCTATTAATTTTTCGATTTCTTTATTCGCACTGCATTTTTTTAGTGCCTGAGGATATTTAACATGTTTGTTTGTCAGTGTCTCAATCTCTCTTGCTATACCAATTATGCTTAAACAGTCTCCTCTATTTGCTGTAACTTCTATATCTAAAACAGGTTCATCAAGATTTGACAGCCTTTGTATGTCAGCAACTTCCAATCCTGACATGGTTAATTTTTCTGCAATTTCTTCAAGGGATAATTTTATGTCTATATATTCCTTCAACCAATTATAAGGGACCTTCATTACGCCTCCGCTAAAACTGTCTTAAAAATCTTAGATCATTT
Source organism: bacterium (assembly GCA_030652805.1). Taxonomy (NCBI): domain Bacteria; species bacterium. The sequence goes on from JAUSPT010000056.1 coordinate 33,119, forward strand.
TCAAAAAACATTCGTATATCATGAATGTGGTATTTTATCATGGCAATTCTCTCAATACCCATGCCAAATGCAAATCCGCTATACTTTTCTGCATCGTAGTGCACCATTTTGAATACTTCTGGATCCACCATACCCGCGCCTCCTATTTCAAGCCATCCTGTATTTTTGCATATTCTGCACCCTTTGCCTTTGCAATTGACACAGGAGAACGCATACTCTGCGCTTGGTTCAGTAAAAGGAAAAAAGTCAGGTCTAAATCTGATTTTTGTCTGCCTGCCAAATAGCTGTCTTGCAAATACTTCCAGAACGCCCTTCAAGTCTCCAAACGTGATATTTGTATCTACAGCCAATCCTTCCACTTGATGAAATATTGGAGAGTGTGTAGCATCAGTTGCGTCTCTTCTGAAGCATCTGCCAGGAGCAATTACTCTTACAGGAGGTTTTTGTTTTTCCATAACGCGAATCTGAACCGGGGATGTATGTGTGCGCAGTAAGATTTTGTCTGTTATATAAAATGAATCATGTCCATCTCTGGCTGGATGATCTTCCGGTGTATTAAGTGCTTCGAAATTGTAGTATTCTGTTTCTATTTCAGGACCTGTTACTGTCTCAAAACCCAAGCCAAAGAATATCTCTTTGATTTCTTGAGTGATAAGTGTAAGGGGATGTTTAGTGCCAATTGAAGGACTGATTCCTGGAAGGGATATGTCTAATTTTGCCTCAGTTCTTTTTACTGATTTAATACTGGCAAGCTCCTCGCTAATCCTAGCACTTATATTAGTTTTTAAATTATTTAACAATCTGCCAAATACTGGTTTTTCATCATTTGATAATGCTGAAACTTGTTTTAACAGAGATGTGAGAACCCCTTTCCTTCCGAGGTATTTTACTCTTATTTCCTCCAAATGCTCAGGAAGAGAAATGTTTTTAATTTCAGAATCGAACTTTTCTTCTATTTCTTTAATCTTTGCTTTCAATATTCGTCTCCATACACGCAAAAGTACCTGCTAATTCTAGCACCTCAAGAGATTTTGTCAACGGTCTGCGCAACCAATGTTTGGTTTTTCGCTGTAGGCAGTATATGATCTTATAAATGAATGTTAAAACGAGCGTTATGAATTCCAGGTGCCCAGCCAACTCTTTGTGCCCACAGATCCATGAAATCCTTACTTTCAATAAGAACAGTCTGATGGTCAAGTCGTTTTGCGCCTTTTTTTTCATAGGCATCTGCTTGATTAGGACACATCAATTCTATCTTTAATCTATAAGGATGTTTTATGTTTTTAATTGGAAATGAATTTCTATTTTCTAATGCTTGTTTGGCTGTTTGACGCAATTCTTCTCTCACTTTTACCGGATTTTTATTAATAACAGAATAGCGGCTTAGCCCTATTTTTGTTTCCACAGTTTCAACTTTCCCAAGAAATTCTTTGGCCTCTCTACAAGCGGCTCTATCACCAGAGACAAGAATTGTCGGGACACCAAAGTATGAACATAAAAGTGCAAAGATGGCAATCTCGCCTACAGGCATGTCATTAAGCCACATATTGCTGCATGAATGGCTGTTAAAGGTATGATTCATAAAGCCATCCTTGACCCCTATCATGGAATGCGCTCCAATATGCAAAGCGGCATCATAACTTGCATCAACGCAAGTAATTGGAGTAACTCCTCCTCCGTATATCTTAAGCTCAGCTTTTGGATGAAGGTTTTCTATATGAATAGAATTGCTTCCGCCATGACCATCAATCACAATAATCTCTTTTGCACCAGCATTGGACAATCCTTCAACTACAGCATTGACTTCTTCTGTTAATAGACGACACGCAGTCTCTTCATTAATAATTTTGTTCCCAATCCCTGTATCAGCACAGCGACCATTTACACCGCTTGGTCCTTCCAAGTCTGTCATAACATATACTTTTTTTGTCTTTTGTCTGGCAGCCATTTTTACTCCTTATGATTTTATTTTTTATCTTTACCCTAAGTCTTCTAACAACATTCGAATATAAGCGATGTCCTGCTTTGCAAACAATTCTCGATCGCCTTGTCTTGGAGCTTCAATACAAATTGGACCCTGATATTCCTTTTCCTTGAGAATACGCAGAAATTCACGGTTATTGACAATCCCGTCTCCAAGACCACAGGCTATAAAACTGTTGTACGGTGTGTTTCGAAGACGAAATATGTTTTTTAGATGCACATAATATAGTCTGTTAGCACATATGTTAACGGTTTCGGAAAGCGAAACAGGTTTTGGAAAGCAGGCAATATTTGCGTAATCCAGATTAATTCCCACACTTTTCCTATCAATCATATCAACAAGTTTTTTTGCAGATTCAGGAATGTCGTGAATATAATTCATATGTGTTTCAAAGGCGAATCGAAATCCCAGCTCTGAAGCAAGATCGCCAAGCGTTTTAAATCTTTCTGCTGCCCATTTCCACTGGTCAGGAGTGGCAATTGCAGAACCTTGCTTGTCGTACTTGTAGCTTGGTTCAGCTTTTGTAGAGAGTGGGCCAGCCATTGTATTACAAACAGTAAGCTCAAACCGCTCGGCAGCCATTCTGTAAAACACAATGCACTCATTAATTTCTTTCTTTCGCATTTCGTCATCATCTGACATAAGATTTGCCCCAGGAGCACCAAAAAGAACATATTTGAGCCCTGTTTTCTGAACAGCTTCAGCAATTGAGTTTAAATATTGTTCAGGCGTTTCGTCAACTTCTGAACGCTTTTGACGGAACTCGATGCCGTCGTATTCCCATTCAACTGCCTTTTTACACATTTCAGAGATGGACTGTCCCTGCTCAACATAATTGACATGCAGAATTATTGGATTTTTCATTTTGCCCCTTTCATGTTTTTTCTATATTATTTTCTTTTTTAGATGATAATATAACAATATGAAAAATATGTCTAAACAAAAGGTATTAAGAACTATTCAGAATTACAGAATGATTTCCAAGGGAGATAGTTTACTTGTTGGCGTTTCTGGAGGCCCAGATTCTGTAGCTCTTTTGTATCTTCTCATGGGACTCAGGGATAACTACAATCTTCAGCTTTATGTAGTTCACTTAAATCATATGCTTAGAGGAAATGAATCCGATAAAGATGCTGGATATGTGAGAAGGTTGTCAAAAAAATTGAAACTTCCTGTTTTTATTGGAAAGAAGGATGTAAGAAAATTTGCAAAAGCAAACAAGCTATCCTTGGAAGAAGCTGCCAGAATTCAGAGATATGAATTTTATAAACAAATAGCAGATAAATTAAATATAAGAAAAATCGCTCTAGGCCACACTGCAGATGACAATGCTGAAACTGTGCTCATGAGACTGCTAAGAGGAGCAGGAGAACAGGGGCTAATAGGTATTTATCCTGTTAGATACATTGGTAACCTAAAAGTTATTCGTCCATTACTGAATATTTATAGAAGAGAAATTGAATCGTTTCTGAAAGAGAAAAAAATCAGTGCGCGTACTGATTCCTCTAATGCTGATAATAAATTTCTCAGGAATAAAGTCAGATTAGAACTAATTCCCCTTTTAGAAGAAAACTATAACAAGGACATAAAGCGAGTTTTAGTCAATACTGCTGATATTTTAAAAGAAGACAATGAATATCTAGAAGAGGTTACAAAGAAATTTTATAGTCAGGCTGTCTTGAAGCAGAGAAAAAAGGGGGAATTCAGCGATGCAAATGATGAAAGTATACATTTAAGCGTTAAAAAAATCGAAGATTTCCCTTTAGCAATTCAAAGAAGAGTTCTTAGATATGGGATTAAAGAGCTGACTGGAACTCTAAGGCAGATTACATATCAACATTGGAATGAAGTATTAAAGCTGCTAAACAGCAATTTAGCTTATGGGCATATAGATCTGCCTAATGGATTAATAGTAGAACGGCTGCGCAGGGAGTTAGTTATTCGCAGAGGCAAGGGACAGAATATATGTAGCATAATCTATCCTGTTAAGATTCCTGGGGAAACTCTTGTTCCTGAGTTTGGAGTAAAACTAATCTGCGCAATTTCCAAGCGAAAAACTAATCTCGAATTCTCCATGCAGAATCCATATCAAGGGAGTTTTGATTATAATAAGATTAAGAAACCTGTTTTTATAAGAACTCGGAAAGAGGGAGACACATTTCAACCATTGGGAATGAAGGGGAAAAAGAAGATAAAGGATTTTCTTATAGACCAAAAGATTCCCCAGCCTGAAAAAAGCAAGGTACTGTTTCTAACTGATAAAACTGATATTATCTGGTTGATAGGCTTAAGAATTAGCGAGAGGTTTAAGGTGACTGCAAAGACAAAACAAGTTTTGAAAGTGAGATTTTCTAAGTAGGATTCTCTGTTGTCTTTTCATAACGTGTGTGCTAATATTCGTGGTATAATTTGAATAGGTATAAGGAGCTCATAATTGAACAAACCCAAGTTGAACAAACCCAAATTAAACAAATTTAATAAAACATTAGCTATCTGGCTTGTGCTTGGAATAATAGTAATTTTCTTTGTCCAATTTTCGCAAATGCAGGGAAAGAGTACAAAAAAGATTGTATACAGTCAATTCATAGCAGATATTAATGCTAGCAGTGTGAAAAACGTTGAAATAGCAGGTAAGAATATTTCAGGACAATATGTTACTGGAGATAAATTCACAACATATGCAATAGAAAATCCAGATTTATGGAAATTTCTAAAGGAGCATAATGTTGAGGTAAAAGGGAAACCAGAGACAAGTATATGGCAGCAACTAGTAGTAGGCACGATTCCATTTTTATTATTTATAGGCTTTCTGTGGTTCTTTGTATATAGACAGATGCAGTCTGGTGGCAAACAAGCATTTTCCTTTGGTAAAAGCAGAGCCAAGATGATAAAGGAAGATAGACCTAAAATAACTTTTAAAGATGTAGCAGGTATAGATGAAGCAAAAGAGGAGCTACAGGAGATAATAGAATTTCTAAAGACCCCAGAGAAATTTCAGAAATTAGGCGGCAAGTTACCAAAAGGGGTATTATTGATGGGGCATCCAGGCACAGGAAAGACGCTCTTGGCAAAAGCAGTTGCTGGAGAGGCAAAATGCGCTTTTTTCAGTATAAGCGGTTCTGATTTTGTAGAGATGTTTGTAGGAGTGGGGGCATCGCGTGTGCGGGACTTATTTGAGCAGGGAAAAAGGAATAGTCCGTGTTTGATTTTCATAGATGAGATTGACGCAGTAGGCAGGCAGCGCTTTGCTGGTCTTGGCGGTGGACATGATGAAAGAGAACAGACCCTAAATGCTTTACTTGTGGAAATGGACGGATTTAATACAAAAGAGGGTGTAATTTTAATTGCTGCAACAAATCGGCCAGATGTGCTGGATCCAGCACTTCTGAGACCAGGTAGATTCGATAGAACTATTATGGTTGAGATGCCAGATATCAAAGGCAGAATGGGTATATTGAAAGTTCATACAAAGAACCTTACGCTTGGCAAAGATGTTGCTCTTAATGTTGTTGCAAGAGGGACTCCTGGTATGTCAGGTGCAGATCTGGAGAACCTATGTAATGAAGCTGCAATTGTTGCATCAAGAAAGAATAAAAGCAAGATTGAAATGTCTGATTTTGAGGAAGCCAGAGATAAAGTAATGATGGGAATAGAGCGAAAAAGTCTTGTTATTAGTGATGAAGAGAAGAAAATTATTGCCTATCATGAAGCTGGGCATACATTGGTTCAGTATTACTTGCCCGATGCAGATCCCATTCATAAAGTTTCAATTATTCCAAGAGGAAGAGCTCTGGGCTTGACTCACATATTACCTGAGAAGGATAAGTATATTGAGAGCAAATCCCATTATATGAGTAATCTAGTAAGTTTGATGGGAGGAAGAGCTGCAGAGATATTAGTGTTTAATAATACATATACAGGCGCCAAGAATGATATAAGGGTCGCTACGGAGCTTGCCAGACAAATGGTATGTGAATGGGGAATGAGCGAGAAGCTTGGTCCTCTTTCATTTGGCCGCAGGCATAATCAGGTTTTTCTTGGAAGAGATATAACAGAAGAAAGGGAATATAGCGAGGACACAGCAAAGAAGATAGATATAGAAGTTCGCAATCTGGTTGAAAATGCATATAAACAGGCAGAAAATACTATTAAGAAGAATCGGGACAAATTGGATAAAATTGTAAAAGAATTATTGGAGAAAGAAGTAATTGATAGAAAGGATGTAGAGGCTATTCTTGAAGGCAAATCTGCAAAGAAGAAACCAACAAATAAATCTCGTAAAAAGGAATCTTGATTCAGATAATTTCCCATGCATAGTAAATTCATATTAAGATGTGGTAAACACACAATAGATTTGAGGAAAAAACCAGCATTAATGGGTATATTGAATGTGACCCCAGATTCTTTTTCTGACGGAGGATTGTACAATACACGTCAAAAGGCAATAAATCGGGTTGATGAGATGGTCGCAGAGGGGGCGGATATTATAGATATAGGAGGTGAGTCAACGCGTCCGAGCGCAGAACCAGTCAGTGAAAAAGAAGAAAGCGCCAGAGTTATCTCTTTGATAAAGGAGATAGTTAAGAAATTTAATCTGCCTGTTTCAATTGATACAAGAAAAACAGAAGTTGCGAAGAAAGCTCTGGACGCAGGTGCTTGTATGGTAAATAATGTAGGCGGATTGAAAGGGAACAGGGGACTTGGTAAAATCGTAGCGCATTATGACGTTCCTATTATTCTTATGCATATGAGAGGAAACCCGCAAACTATGCAAAGGGAGGGTAAGTACAGGTCGGTCGTCTCAGATATTATAGAGGAATTAAAAAGCAGTATAGCCCTGGCACAGGATGCTGGAATAAGAGAAGATAATATCTTGGTAGATCCAGGAATTGGGTTTGGCAAAACTACAGAGGATAATTTAAAAATTATTAATAGAATTAGTGAATTCAAGATACTGGGAAAGCCAGTTGTCTTAGGCCCATCAAGAAAATCGTTTATAGGAAATGTGCTTAATTTAGATGTTAAGGAACGACTTGAAGGTACATTAGCTGCAGTGGCATATGCTGTCTTAAAGGATGTAAGCATTATTCGCGTTCATGATGTTGTAGAGACAAGAAGAGTTATTGATATGATAAAAGCTATAAAGGATGTTTAGTGTTTTCAGACTTTCTTAATAATACTATAAGGTTTTTTTCGGTTTTAGGCTGGCGAGATTTTGTAGAAATTCTTGTATTGGCTGTTATTTTCTATAGAGTCTTTTTGTTTATTAAAGGCACCAGAACTATCCAGGTTATGAAGGGACTCTTTATCATTGTGCTTGTTGCGCTTTTGGCAAAGATTATGAATTTATACACGATAAGCTGGATACTTGAGAAAGTATTAGCTATAGGCGTAATAGCCATCTTAATTGTTTTTCAACCTGAATTAAGGCGTGCTCTTTCAAGAATAGGACAGAATCCACTTAATATATCCTTGCAAGAAGATGAGTTAATAGACGAAATAGTAAAATCTGTAAATATGCTTTCCAGAAAGAATATTGGTGCACTTATTGTAATTGGTCGTGAAATTGGTCTGAAAGATTATATGGAAACAGGTGTTCGTATAAATGCTAAAGTTACAAGTGAACTGTTAAGCAGTATTTTTACTCCTAATTCACCGCTTCACGATGGCGCAGTCATAATTGAGCGAGGAGAACTTGTCGCTGCAAGCTGTATTCTGCCTCTTGTAGAACTGCCTAATATCGGGAGAGTGCTGGGAACCAGACATAGAGCTGCCTTGAGTTTAACAAAAGAGACCGATGCAACAGTAATTGTAGTATCAGAAGAAACTGGAGGTATCTCTGTTGCAATAAGGAGAAAGCTGACACGTGATATAGATGGTATTACTTTGAGAAAAATATTGCATAACTTATATGCTCCTAGTGAGAAAAGTAAAAAAGCTTTCTGGATATGGAAGAGAAATAAGTAATGTTCAAAAATTGGGGATTTAAAATATTGTCATTTTTTATTGCCTGTATGATTTGGTTTTATATATCAGGGGAGGAGGGGGCAGATGTTGCAAAAAGAAGAGAAAAAGATAAAGTGTTAAGGAATGTTGTTGTAAAGGTAGTACATCCATTTTCTTTTATCTTGCAAGCGGAACTAAATCCAAAGTATGTAAGTGTGCAAATAAGAGGCGCATCTCATGTTGTAGATAAACTAACTTCTGAAAGCATTCTTGTTTTTGTAGATGTAAGTGCTTTAAACAAGGGGAAATATGTTTTGCCAGTACAAATTAAACTACCTGCAGATGTAAAACTTGTTCAAATTACTCCTCTTACAGTAAAGGTACTGCTTAAAGACATAATTGGAATATCTGTCCCTTCTCTTGTGCAAGAAAAGGGGTAATAAGGGGATAAGTTAACTCACTCTATCCATCAAAAGAGATATGCAATGTCAAAATTAGGTGTAAATATAGACCATATTGCAACAGTTAGACAAGCTAGAAAAACCTTTGAACCTGATCCTGTTAAAGCAGTTCATTTATGCGAAACCGCAGGTGCTGATAGCATTGTTTCTCATTTAAGAGAGGATAGAAGACACATCAATGATAGAGATATAAGATTAATAAAAGAAATCGTAAACATAAGGTTCAATCTTGAAATGTCAATTGCAGCTGAAATCGTTGATATTGCTCTGAAACTTGAACCTGATCAGGTAAGTTTAGTTCCTGAAAAGAGAGAAGAAGTGACAACAGAAGGCGGGCTGGATGTAGTTTTGAAAAGGAATGAATTAAAGGAGATAATCCAGCGTTTCAAGGATAAGGGTATTGTTGTGAATCTTTTTATAGATCCTGAAATATCCCAAATAGATGCGTCTTTAGAGGTCAACTCAGACGCTATTGAACTGCATACGGGGAGTTATGCAAATGCAACCAGTCAGTCAGCTATGGAATATGAATTCAAGAAGATTGTAGGCGCTACAGGTTATGCCAGAAAACATGGGCTTATTGTGCATGCAGGGCATGGGTTGACATATTTCAATGTGAGAAGAATAGCCGACATCAAGGAAATAGAAGAACTAAATATCGGACATTCAATTATATCACGCGCCGTATTTGTCGGGCTGGAAAGGGCTGTAAAGGATATGATAGATATTATAAAAGGTAATTCCAAATAAAATAAAAGGAACATAAACTATGTCTCAAGAAAAAATGAGCTCTCAAGAGAGAGTAAAAACAGCAATTTCAAGAAAAATTCCAGACCGTGTGCCTATTCATGACAGTCCATGGGGTGCAACAATAAAGAAATGGCATGAGCAGGGATTACCTGAGAGAAAAAGCCCTCGAAAGTATTTTGGATATGATATTGTCAACATTAGTGCGAATCTCACACCGCGATTGACAACAAAGATTATTGAAGAAAATGAAGAGTATATTGTTGAGACAACGTCCACAGGTGGAATCAGAAGAAACCATAGGGACTATTCAACCACTCCAGAAATAATAGAGTGTCCGGTTAAGAAAAAGAACGATTGGCCGTTTATAAAAGAGCGACTAAAACCAGACTTTAAACGTATAGACTGGGCATCTGCATGGGGGTACTACCAGAAAGCTAGAGAAGATGGATTATATATAGTCTTTGGCGCAGCAAGCGGTTACGATCTTCTGCAGTCTTATATTAAAAGTGAAGAACTGCTTATTTTTATGGCTACTGATCCCGAATGGATCAAGGAAATGGTTGATACGACATCTGATTTAATTCTTGAGACAGTAAAGATGATGTACAAAGAAGGATTTCGCTTTGATGGGGTATGGGTTTATAACGATATGGGATACAGGAACAGCTCCCTGTTCTCACCTAGCATGTATGAGAGAATTATAGCTCCATCAGACAAGAAACGCAATGACTGGTTTCATGAGCATAAGATGCAAACTATTCTTCACTCTTGTGGATGTGTGAAAGGATTAATTCCATCCTTAATCAAGCATGGTTTTGACTGTCTTCAGCCATTAGAGGTAAAAGCAGGAATGGATTTAAGGGAACTTAAACCAGAATACGGGGATAAAATCGCACTCTTTGGGGGAATTAATGTAATGTTGATGGAGGATCCTGATGATTCAAAAATTGAAAAGGAAATTCAGGAAAAATTTGAAATTGCCAAAAAAGGCGGAGGTTATCTTTTCCATTCAGACCATTCTATACCTCTGGACGTGAGTTTCAGAAAATACCAGTTTGTAATGGATTGTGTAAAGAAATATGGAAGGTATTAGGACTCATGAAAGTAGCTAGTTTCGACCAGATGAGGGAGATAGACAGAATTGCTATGGAGAAGTATGGCATCAATGGTCTAGATCTTATGGAAAATGCAGGATGCGCAGTGAGCAAGAATGCAGAACAAATGCTGGCTGAAATAAAAAATACGCGGGTTCTTGTAGTCTGCGGGAAAGGCAATAATGGGGGAGACGGCTTTGTAGCAGTACGTCATCTTCTGAATTCAAAATGTGTTAAAGACATAGATGTTAAAATAGCGTTTCTTGGCAATATTAAAGACATAAAAGGTGATGCAAAAACAAATTTTGATATTACAAAGGAGATGGGTGCTGATATATTTGAAATCGTTGAATTAAAGCAGCTACAAAAAGTGAAACATGTTTTTTCTCATGCAGGTTTAGTAATAGATGCAATCTTTGGTATTGGATTAAAAGGTGCAGTAAGAGGCGTAATGTTTGAGGTAATTAGGTTCATAAACATGCTGAAATCAAATAAGGTTCTTTCTGTTGATTTACCTTCAGGACTTTATGAGGGTTTTGATGAAAAGAAAGACGTTTGTATTCAAGCTGATAGGACAGTTACTTTTGGCCTGCCAAAAAAAGAGTTATTGATTTATCCTGGTATTGGATTTACAGGTAAACTTATTACTCAGGACATAGGTCTTCCTAAAAAACTTTTGACAGATCCAAAATTAAAACTAAATTTGATGACCCATAGTGAGTTATCTTTTCTTATTCCTAAGCGATCGATTAATTCACATAAAGGTACCTTCGGACATGTGTTTATTATAGCTGGCTCCAGAGGATTAACAGGTGCGGCGGCTCTAGCTAGTCTTGGAGCTCTTTATTCTGGCACAGGTCTTGTCACACTTGGAATCCCTGAGAGTTTGAATTCTACTATGGAAATGAAGCTGACAGAAGTTATGACAAAACCTCTGGCTGAAACCACGGATGGAAGCTTGAGTAAAAAGGCAAGAAAAGAAATACTGGATTTTTCATCAAAGGTTGATGCTGTTGCCATAGGCCCAGGAATTTCTAGAAATTCCGAAACAAGTTCTTTAATTCGCGAATTAATAGAATCATTAGAAAAACCAGTTGTAATTGACGCAGATGGAATTAATGCACTTGCTGGGCATGTATCAATGCTTAAAAAGAGAAAGTATCCAACAATTTTAACTCCTCATCCTGGTGAAATGGCGGGACTTATTGAAAGGCACGTGTCTGAAGTTACTTCAGATAGAATAAACATAGCAGAAAAGTTTGCAATTACATATAAAACTATTACATTGCTAAAAGGAGCAGGAACGATTATTGCCGATGAAAGAGGCAATGTTTATATAAATCCCACAGGTAATCCTGCTTTAGCCATAGGGGGAATGGGAGATGTTCTTACCGGGCTTATCTCAGGATTGATTGCGCAAGGTCTTTCTGGATTAGACGGGGCAAAGCTCGGAGCATATTTACATGGTCTGGCAGCAGATATGTGGAAAGACGAAAACAAGCTGGATAGATGTTTGACTGCTACAGAATTAGTAAACTACATACCAAAGGCTTTCGCAAGGATATATAATGAAAACTTTTTTTAAACTGGATGAATTAGGAACTAATGTCAGACAAGAGGTAATTGCTGGAGTAACAACATTTGCCACTATGGCGTACATAATTATTGTTAATCCAAAGATTCTGGAAGCAGCAGGTATGCCTTTTGGCGCATCTATGACAGCTACCATATTAAGCGCTTTCTTTGGAACACTGCTAATGGGTATTTATGCAAAACGGCCATTTGCAATTGCTCCTTATATGGGCGAAAATGCATTTATTGCTTTTACAGTTGTTAAAGTGCTTGGATATAGTTGGCAAACTGCTCTGGGTGCTATATTTATTGGCGGTGTTCTGTTTACACTGCTTACTATTTTTAAGATACGCAGCTGGCTGGCCAATTCAATACCGGAAGGGCTTAAAATAGCTTTCGTAGTGGGCATCGGACTGTTCTTAACATTCATTGGTCTTAATGAAACAGGAATTATAAAATTGGGAGTGCCTGGAGCCCCAGTATGTGTCGGAAATTTTAAGAATGTCCCTGTTTTGTTATCTATACTTGGATTTTTATTGATAGGTTTTTTGATGATAAAGAGAATAAAAGGAGCAATTCTATTTGGAATTCTGGCAATCACTTTTCTTGCTTTTTGTATGGGAGTAACACCAGCTCCAGATAAATGGGTCAGTATGCCACCCAGTATAGTACCTATTTTTCTTAAACTGGATATATTGGGTGCATTAAAGTGGGGATTCTTTTCGGTTATTTTAACCGTGTTTGTAATGGACTTTGTGGATACTCTGGGGACACTAATCGGGGTGTCATACAAAGCCGGTTTTTTAGATAAGAATGGGAACCTGCCAGAGATTGAAAAACCGATGTTATGCGATTCTTTAGCAACAGTTGTTGGTGCTTTACTAGGCACAACTACAACAGGCACATATATTGAGTCAGCAGCAGGAATTGAATCAGGGGGCAGGTCTGGGTTAACCTCTGTAGTAACAGCATTTTTATTTCTGTTGGCGCTGTTTTTTAGCCCTTTCTTTAGAATAGTTCCTTCATGTGCTTATGGCCCAGCTTTGATCATTGTTGGCATGCTTATGCTTTCTCCAATTGCCAAGGTAAAATTTAATGATTTTACTGAGGTCATTCCTGTTTTTTCTGTTATTATTTTGATGAGTTTTACATATAATTTGGGTATTGGGATGACTGCCGGCTTTGTGATTTATCCTCTTATGAAGGCATTGTCGGGAAGATTCAGAGAAGTTCCTCTTGGGTTGTGGATATTAGGGGTATTATCCCTTGTTTTCTTTGTTTTCTATCCATATTAAATATAAAATACGCTCTCAACTGACAAAAAACAAAAGGAGAAAACACAGTGAAACTAGATTTAAATAACTGGTACAAAGTCTTAGCACCCAGACCTACAGTATTAGTAGCAACGGTTAATGAGAAGGGGATTTCAAATGCTGCACCGTTTAGTTTTGTCATGCCAGTCTCAATGAAGCCGGCTTTAGTTGCCTTTAGCTCTGCACATAAACGGCATACATTGGCTAATATCCGTCTAGTCAGAGATTTTACAATCAATATCCCTGGGAAAGAACTGCTGAATCAGGTCTGGAAGTGTGCGGAGAGTCTTTCTGAAGGAGTAAGTGAAATAAAAGAGTCTAACTTGACAGAAGTTAAGCTGGACGGAATAAAATCTCCTGGAATAAAAGAGTGCTATGCAATATTTAGCTGTAAACTTTTTAAAGAAATTTCAGCTGGTGACCATGTACTGGTAATCGGAGAAGTAATCGGAGCAGAGATAAGGGCAGATGTCTTTGAAAACAAAAAGTTCGATTCCCATGCAGCAAGTCCACTCATGCATATCGGAGCAGATGAATTTTCACTGCCCGGAGAAAAACTCATAGCTGGATAAAGCTCATACGGAAATCTTGCCATTTAAATTAAAGCATGTATAATAGCAGGGTTCTAAGATTGCGTTGCCGGTGTAGCTCAGTTGGTAGAGCAGCTGATTTGTAATCAGCGGGTCGGGGGTTCAAGTCCCTTCGCCGGCTCTAAAAATGGGGAGATTCCCAAGTGGCCAAAGGGATCAGACTGTAAATCTGACGGCGATGCCTTCGGAGGTTCGAATCCTCCTCTCCCCACCATGCGGGTGTAGTTCAGTGGTAGAACACAAGCTTCCCAAGCTTGATACGAGGGTTCGATTCCCTTCACCCGCTCTTCGCAATATACATATCGCAAGTAATGATGGAGTTTTTACATGAAAGTATTAGGGATAAATGGAAGCCCAAGGAGAGGTGGGAACACAGATATTCTTCTTGATAATGTATTGAAGGGCGCCCAAAATAAGGGTGCTGAGGTGGAGAAAATTGTCTTAAATGATCTTGAATTTTCTCCCTGTCAGGAGTGTGAGAACATGCCCAATGACGGATTCTGCATAATTGAAGACAATATGCAAACTATTTATAGAAAGGTGGAAGAAGCAGATGTTATAATTTTGGCTTCTCCAATATTCTTTGGAAGTCTTAGTGCGCAGACCAAAATGATGATAGACAGGTTTCAATGTGTCTGGAGAGCTAAGTATATATTTAAAAAACAAGTTTTTGGAAAAAGGAAGATAGGAGTTTTTATTTCTGTAGAGGGATCAAAGAGGAAAGATTTCTTTGATAACGCAAGATCAATTGTAAAGAATTTTTTTGTTACTATTAATGCAGATTACAAAGAAGATCTTTTCTGTTTCGGAATTGGTGAAAAGGGTGCTATATTAAAGCATCCAGAATTACTAAAAAAAGCCTTCAGGCTAGGAGAAAAACTATGAATACGCAGATTTTCAGGGAATATGATATTCGAGGGTTAGTGAAAGAGGATCTAACAGAAGAGGTTGTTACAAACATCGGTAAAGCAGTTGGCACGCATATGTCAGGAAACAAGAAGATTGCGGTAGGACATGACAACAGATTAAGTTCTAAAAGTTTGAATAATTGGCTGATAAGCGGACTTATTTCAACTGGCTGCAATGTTATTGATGTTGGGGAAGGACCAACGCCTATGCTTTACTTTTCAATTCTGCATTATAAGGCAGACGCAGGAATAATGATAACAGGCAGTCACAATCCAATCGAATATAATGGATTTAAAATATCTAAAGGTATTGCTTCAATATATGGCGAGGAAATTCAGAAACTAAGGGAAACTATAGAGTCCAATGATTTTTTAACCGGAGAGGGGACTGTCGAAGAAGAAGATCCTAGACAGACATATTTCCAAACGCTTAAATCAAAGATAGAGATAAAGAAGAAACTTAAGGTGGTTATTGATGCAGGAAACGGAACAGCCAGTGACATTGCACCAAGATTGTTTAGAGATCTGGGATGTAAAATTATTCCTCTTTATTGTGAATCTAACGGCAGTTTTCCAAACCATCTTCCTGACCCTACTGTAGATAAATATGTGGCTGATTTGATAGCAAAGGTAAAAGAGACAAAAGCAGATGTTGGAATTGCCTATGATGGGGATGCAGACAGGGTTGGCGCAATTGATAATGAAGGGAATATAATCAGAGGGGACAAGTTACTTGCTCTTTACGCGCGGGACATACTCTCAAAAGGAAAAGCAAAGATAATATTTGATGTTAAATGCTCTCAGGCATTAATAGAAGACATTCGGGAACATGGCGGAGAACCTATAATGTGGAAGACAGGACATTCACTTATTAAGCAAAAAATGAGAGAAGAACAAGCTCCTCTGGCAGGAGAAATGAGCGGGCACATGTTTTTTGCGGATAATTATTTTGGATATGACGATGGTATATATGCATCAGGAAGACTGCTCCAGTTTCTATCCGCGAAGGACAAATCGTTGGCAGATATAGTTAGAGAGATACCGCATTATTTTTCCACGCCTGAAATAAGGGTAAATTGTGCATCTGAAGAAGAGAAATTTAAGGTGATGGATAGTGTTGAAAAATATTTCAAATCAAAATATGACACAATTGATATTGATGGAGTAAGGATTTTGTTTAAAGATGGCTGGGGACTGGTAAGAGCATCAAATACACAGCCATTATTGGTATTAAGATTTGAAGCTAAAACTCAAGAAAGGCTTGAAGAGATAAAGAAAATAGTACATAAAAAACTGGATGAATTCTCGTCAATAGACAAAAATTGGTAAAGAAAGATGATGATGAATGTATATGACGCAATTGTTAAGAGACGTTCTATCAGACGATTTAATCAAAAACCTGTTTCCTCTGACATATTGAAAAAACTTGTTAATGCAGGTCGTCTTGCTCCATCAGGTGCCAATCTCCAGCCGTGCGAGTATATAATTATTCAGGATGAAGAACTAGTTAATAAGGTTTTTGGTACGCTTAAATGGGCAGGATATATTGCGCCTGAAGGGAATCCAAAGGAGGGGGAACAACCTGTAGCTTATATTGTTGTTCTTCTCAACAGCGAGAAGAGAGCAACTGGCGGTGAACACGATGCATCAGCGGCTATAGAAAACATTATCCTTACTGCTATGGAAGAGAATATTGGGACATGCTGGATAGGATCAATTGACAGAACCAGTTTAAGAAAAACATTAAATATACCGGGTAAATGCGAGATAGACTCTGTACTTGCTCTCGGATATCCCAATGAAAGTCCGAAAGCTGTAGAGATGCAAGATTCCATTAAGTATTGGAAGGACGGGGAGGGGGTATTAAACGTCCCAAAAAGAAGTCTTAATGATGTATGTTTCTTTGATGAGTATGGGAAGGATAAATTGTAAATTGCCTTCTCATATGCTATATTCACTCCGTTATACTTAGCCATGGAAGGGGACGATGTATGGATGATGGACACATTCTTGTAACAGGTGGTGCAGGTTTTATTGGGTCTAATCTTGTAAAAAGATTATTAGATGATAACAGGGCTATCATTTGCGTAGATGATTTTAATGATTATTATTCTCCTTTAATAAAGGAAAATAATATTAAACAGTTTCTTAGCCAGAAAAATTTCAAACTATATAGAATTGACATTCGGGATTTCAATTCTCTAAAGGGAATCTTCTCATCTAATAGAATAAGCAGAGTTGTTCATCTGGCTGCAAGGGCAGGAGTTAGGCCTTCGCTTGAAAACCCGCTACTTTACGAAGAGGTCAATTTGAGAGGAACAATGCACTTATTGGAATTAAGCAAGAATGTCAAAAACTTTATTTTTGCTTCATCTTCTTCTGTATATGGTAATAATAAAAAAATTCCCTTTTCAGAACATGACAATGTGGATAAAGCAATTTCTCCATATGCAGCTACTAAGAAGGCTGGAGAAGTTATGTGTCATGTATATCACCATCTTTATAACATACCAATCTCTTGCCTGAGATTTTTTACTGTATATGGTCCATCAGGAAGACCTGACATGGCAACCTATAAATTTACAAAATGGATTGATGAAGAAAAAGAACTTCTAAGATTCGGAGATGGACATTCTAAAAGAGATTACACCTATGTTGATGATATTATTGATGGAGTAATATCTGCTCTGGATAAGCAATTTGAATATGAAATTTTCAACCTCGGCAATTCTCATCCAATAGAATTAAATTATTTCATCAACGTGATAGAAGAAGAACTTGGCAAAAGAGCAAAGATAACAAAACTTCCTACTCAGCCCGGTGATGTGAGTATTACGTACGCAGACATCAGCAAATCCAAGAAGATGCTAAATTTCCAGCCCAAGGTTTCCATAGAGGATGGAATCGCTGAATTTGTCAGGTGGTATAAAAGCAGTAAATAAATAGGCAATATCCATGAAAAAGACCCTGTTTTGGATTCTAAAATTATGTATTAGTATAGGAATTCTCTGGTATGTCTTCTCAAGACCGGATATTAGCCTTCATAAAATAGTAGAACATATCAAAAGCATAGAATTATCACGCCTTCTTATGGCAATTGGATTGTATATTGTTGTTGTTTTTATAGCCTGTTTAAGATGGCAGAAACTTCTCAAAGGACAGGGCATATATCTTCCATTTTTCAAAACGTTAGAACTGAATTTTATTGGACTATTTTTTAATACCTTTATGCCAAGTCTGACGGGTGGAGACGTTGTAAAGGCATATTATGTGTCAAAACACACTGACCAAAGACTTGAAGCAGCGACAACAGTGCTTATTGACAGAATTGTTGGCATGCTGGCTCTTCTTGCGATAGGCGCAGTGGCAAGTCTCTATGCTATATCAGATCCTCAGATTAGAAAACCTGCAATAAGTATAGTTGTGGTTTTTTTGATAATAACTATTTTATGTATTGCTTTTTTTAACAAGCGCCTTATGAAAAAATTCTCTTTTGATGTAAAAAAAGAAAGGTGGCAAAAAGCTGTTGTTTCTTTAAAGCGTGTGTACTCAGCATTCTATATTTACAGGTCCAAAAAAGCCTTGCTTGCTGAAGTTTTCCTAATGTCTATCGTTATACAGATTATGTCCATATTGATAAATTACCAGATAGCATTGGGTCTGGGGTTAAATGTTTCAATGAAATATTTCTTTTTGTTTATTCCAATTATTGCAGTTATAAGCACGATTCCAATCACATTCGCAGGATGGGGACTTGGAGAGAGTATGTATAAATATTTTTTTGGACTTGTTACCGAAGCTTGCGGTTTAGCTCTAACCATGTCAATAATTGTGAGACTTATCGTACTCATTTTAAATCTTTTCGGTGGCATATTCTATATATTTCATAAGCCTCCAAAACTTTCTCAAGATGAACAAACCTGAGCTCATTGATTATAAAGGCGCTAAAATTGACTTTGTCTCTAAAAAAGCATAAAATCATGTTACTTGGCATTATTAAGGAATATTTAAAATGGTCTTAGTTGAGACTGAGATATCGAAAAAATATGACTCGAGACAAGTAGAAGACAAGTGGTATTCTTTCTGGGAAAAGAATGGATTCTTTCATGCAAAAGTAACTTCTGGTAAGAAATCGTTCTGTATTGTTATTCCTCCGCCAAATGTAACTGGAGTTCTGCACATGGGGCATGCATTAGACGAGACTCTTCAGGATATTCTGGTCAGATGGAAGAGAATGCAGGGGGTTAATGCTCTATGGATACCAGGAACTGACCATGCGGGAATTGCTACACAAAATGTAATAGAGAAAAGACTCTCTCAGGAAGGGCTAACGCGAGACAGTCTTGGCAGAGAAAAATTTCTTAAATATGCATGGAAATGGAAGGAAGAGTATCGCAGTAGAATAATAAGTCAATTGAAAAGATTGGGGACATCATGTGACTGGTCAAGAGAAAGATTTACGATGGACGATGATTATGCAAGGTCTGTAAAAGAAGCCTTTATTAGGTTGTATAAAAATAAATTGCTATATAGGGATAATTATATTGTTAATTGGTGCCCCCGTTGTCAGACCGCGATTTCAGATATAGAGGTAGAGAGAAAGGAATTGAAAGGCAGTCTGTACTACCTTAATTATCCTTTAGAGCAAAGCAATGACCAAATAGTAATTGCTACCACTAGACCAGAAACAATGCTTGGAGATACCGCAATTGCTGTTCACCCTCAGGACAAACGATACAAAAGGTTTATAAAGAAGGTAGTTATATTGCCTATTATTGGAAGAAAAATTCCTGTTATTTCTGATGAGAGAGTGGATAGCTCATTTGGAACAGGTGCAGTTAAAGTAACACCAGCTCATGATCCGGTTGATTATGAAATCGGACTTGCGCATAATCTGAAACAAGTTGTTGTCATAGATGAAAAAGGCAGAATGAATAAAAATGCTGGTGTTTATAATGGAATGGATAGATATTCCTGCAGAGAAAAATTAGTGGAAGATCTAAAAAAAGAAGGGTACCTCTTGAAGATAGAAAGTCATCTTCACAATGTAGGGCATTGCTCAAGATGTCATACTGTTGTGGAGCCATTAGTTTCCAAGCAATGGTTTGTTAGTATGAAATCATTAGCTCAACCTGCGATAAAGGCTGTAACCAGCGGTAAAATAAAGTTTTCACCGCCTAGATGGGAAAAGGTTTACTTAAACTGGATGGAGAACATTAAGGACTGGTGTATTTCAAGGCAGATCTGGTGGGGACACGAAATACCAGTTTGGTATTGCAGTAATTGTGGAGAAATAATAGTAGACATAGAAAAACCTTTGAAATGTGGGAGATGTGAAAGCATGGGTCTGGAGAAGGATTCTGATGTGCTTGATACATGGTTTAGCTCTGCCTTGTGGCCTTTTGCTACAATGGGATGGCCTAACCAGACAAAAGAGTTAGGTTATTTCTATCCTACAACAGTATTAGTTACTGGATATGACATAATATATTTTTGGGTTGCACGTATGATTATGATGGGATTGCAGTTTATGGATAAGATTCCTTTTGAGAGAGTTTATCTTCATGGGATTGTCAGAGATTCTTCAGGAAAGAAAATGAGCAAATCCGCTGGGAATGTAATTGATCCCATAGATCTTGTTAACCAATACGGCGCCGATACATTGCGATTGGCTCTTGCAGACCTCTCAACCTTGGGAGGGCAGGATATTCTGTTGACAACTACAAGAATAGAAGGAGCAAGAAATTTCTGTAATAAATTGTGGAATGCTGGACGTTTTTCGATAACAAATTTAGCGGGGTATAAGAACTTAAATATTGACTTGACTTCTCATAATCTGGCATCGGATGATTGGTTCATCTTAACTAAATTAAATCAAACCATTGTATCTCTAACTGAAAGTCTGGAAAGGTACAAGTTCAATGAAGCTGCAAGTAAAATCTATAACTTCTTCTGGCATGAATTCTGTGACTGGTATCTGGAAATAATAAAGCATAGAATGTCTGAGGGAACAGGTTGTGCTGCAGCCCGAGCAGTGCTATTTTACGTGTTGAAGCAAAGTCTTAAATTGTTACATCCTTTTATACCGTTTATCACAGAAGAAATATGGCAGAATCTAAGAAAGACTGTAGCTCCGGACTTAGATAAAAGTATTATGATATCATCCTGGCCGGAAGCAGATTCTAGATATGTTAATTTGGAAGAGACCAACAAAGCAATGCTTAAATATGAGGTTATTAATGTTGGTAGAAATTTGAGAGGGGATTGGAATATTCCTCTATCAGAAAATCTCAATTATATAGTCAAGACGACCAGTATAGAGGAGGGAAAAGCACTGAGTTCAGATAGAATAGGAATGCAAAGATTATTACACGCTACAGATGTGAAAATAGGTTACAATATAAAGGTTAGTTCTCCATTTCCTTCAGATCTTACTAAATCTGGGATAGAGGTATTTTTGTGCTTAGGCGATAAATTCGATTTTGCTTCAGAGAAAAACCGCCTTGAAAAAAAGATTGCTAAATTAGAAGAGGAATTTGAGAAGATAGGCAGAAAGATTGATAATCAAGATTTCTTAGGTAAAGCACCAAAAGATGTCATAAAAAATCAACACAAAAAAAGGGAAATGATTAGTAAAAACAGGATAAAATTAATAGAAAACCTGGATAAGGTTAAAAGTTTTTTATAATAAGGGAGAAAAACATGGTAGATTCAAATAGGGAAGAACTTTTAGGGAAGGCAGATAATATATTCATTCTGCTAAATATGGCTGCAAAGAGAGCAAGACAGCTTAATGCAGGATCGCCAAAACTTGTAGATATCAAAGATACACCAATAAATATTGCCCTAGAGGAAATCAGAACAGGAATGATAGGTTGGGAACCTGTAAAGAATGAAAAGACAGAGCCTGAAGCAATGGAAAAGGGTAAAGAGAAAAAAGAAAAAAAGAAAAAGTAAGATGCTAACAGGAAAAACAATAATTTTTGGTGTTACGGGTAGCATTGCAGCATACAAAGCAGCGGAAATAGTAAGAAGATTAAAGGACTTAAATGCAAATGTCAGGGTTGTCATGACCGTGAATGCTGTTAACTTCATTGGAGAGACAACATTACGGACACTCTCCAATAATCCTGTGTATATTAATATGTTCCCTCCCTCAGGCGGGCTTGAAGACCCACTAACTCATATAGCTATAAGTGATAGTGCTGACTTGTTCCTTGTAGCACCGGCAACTGCCAATATTATAGGAAAAGTAGCAAGTGGTATTGCAGATGACCTTCTCTCTACAACATTACTGTCTGCTGGGAATAAACCCGTTTTGATGGCTCCTGCTATGAATGAGAGGATGTATAAAAGTCATATATACAAACATAATGAGAAAAAGCTGCAGATAGCTGGTGTCAAATTTATTAATCCTGATTACGGAAAGTTGGCATGTGGAAAAGAAGGAGAGGGGAGACTGGCATCAGTGGACTCAATTATTCAGCATGTTGTTGACGTCTTAATTGAAAGGGATCTTTTTGATACATATGACCTGAAAGGGAAAAGAGTTCTTGTAACAGCAGGTGGCACAAGAGAGTATATAGACCCTGTAAGATTTATTGGAAATCCAGCTACAGGGAAAATGGGATTTGCCTTAGCACATACTGCACGAGTAAGAGGGGCAAATGTAACATTAATAAGTGGAAAAACACTTTTAGCTCCTCCTGAGAGTGTAAAATACATCTCAGTGGAAACTGCAGATCAAATGGGCAAAGCTGTCCTGGATAGTTTTGAACAAGCTGATATTTTAGTAATGGCTGCTGCTGTTGGTGATTTTAAACCCCAAAAAACAGAAAAAAACAAAATAAAAAGAAAAGGTATGTTAAAAATAGATTTGGAGCCTACGGATGATATATTAGAAAAACTGGGCAAAATAAAAAATGGTAGAATTATTGTCGGCTTTGCAGCGGAAACTAATAATCTTATAAAAAACGCCAGGACAAAATTAAAGAAAAAAAACCTGGATTTAATAGTAGTTAATGACGTAACTCAGCCTGATGCTGGCTTTGAAAGCGAGACTAATATTGTAAAAATAATCGATAGAAGCAATAATGTAGAAGAATTACCAAAGTGGACTAAAGAAGAAGTAGCCCATAGAATCTGGGATAGAATTGTGGAACTCATTAATAAAAATAAAAGAGCATAAGTCATATGAACCTGAAAGAACTCTATAGAAAAGCAATTAAAATTGGGATTAAAAATGATCCGAGAAGCGAAAAAACCGTTTTGGGGGAACTTAAGAAAAACAAGAATAAATATGAGGAATTAAAGAAAAAAGAGAAAGAATTTTTTGATAAAGAATCTCTTGAAAATCCATACTCTGACTCAAGAATATTAAATGGCAGCGGTGATGAGACGATTAAAACTGTGCTTGTCGGTATAGATATTGAAGTTGGCGAGCTCATTCTGGCAGATATCCTAAGAAATAGAGGCAAACAGATAGATGCAGTTATAGCTCATCATCCTGAAGGATTGCCATATGCGATGCTGTATGATGTAATGAAAATGCAGGCAAACATTCTCAGTTTGCACGGTGTACCAATTAATGTAGCAGAAAGCCTGATGGAACATAGAGTTAAGGAAGTTCAGAGAAGACTTATGCCGATAAATCATACAAGAGCAGTTGACGCAGCCAGATTAATCGGACTGCCTTTTATGAACCTTCATACACCTGCCGATAATATGGTGGCGACATACTTGCAGAGGCTTTTTGATAAAGAAGAACCTTGTACAATGAACGAAGTTGTAAGCATGCTGTTGGAAATAGAGGAGTATAAGCAAGCTGCGATGAATGGTGCAGGCCCTAATATTCTTATTGGATCAAAAGAGAGAAGCGCTGGCAAAATATTTATAGATATGACAGGCGGAACGGAAGGCTCAAAGGATATATTCAAAATGCTTCTTGCTAGTGATATAAACACAATTGTGTGTATGCATTTAAGTGAGGATCATAGAAAAGAGGCTGAAAAGAATCACTTGAACGTCATAATCGCAGGGCATATAGCAAGTGATAATCTAGGTTTAAATCTCATGTTTGATCGTTTGCTACTAGATCCGAAGATTAATGTGATTGAATGCTCTGGATTCAGGCGGGTTAAGAGAAAGTAAATAGAACTATGGACAAACACATAGTAGAAATACTCGAGGAGAGCATCGCAGTAAAGCAGGATATTATAGCTAATCAGATTGACGTTATAGTTAAGATGGTAAACAGCATTGCTGATGTGTTGAGCGGGGGAGGGAAGCTGCTTGTTTTTGGGAATGGAGGCAGTGCTGCTGACGCACAGCATATTGCTGGAGAACTGGTTGGCAGGTTTGAACTGGAACGAAGCGCACTACCGGCAATTGCCTTAACTACAGATAGCTCTGTAATAACCTCAATATCCAATGATTACAGCTTTAATGAGATTTTTTCGCGTCAGATAGAGGCATTAGGAACTCAGAAAGATATGGCTTTGGGTATATCAACAAGTGGAAGTTCCGAGAATGTATTAGCTGGTATCCGTAAGGCAAAAAACATGAAACTTGCAACTATTGGATTTTCAGGCAAAGAAGGTGGAACACTTGCAAAAATAACAGATTTGTGCTTCATTGCCCCTTCCTCAAGTACACCACGTATTCAGGAAGCTCACATTACAGTAATTCACATAATCTGTAAACTTGTGGAAGAAAGATTATATTGTGAGCAAAGACAAAGTTAAATCTCTTTCCGCATTAAAGGAAATAATAGACTCTTTTAAAAAGCAAGGGAAGAAGATAGGTTTTACGAATGGTTGTTTTGATCTCATACATGTTGGACACATAAAATATTTAAGAGCTGCAAAAAAGCTTTGCGATATACTCATAGTTGCTATAAACAGTGACAAATCCGTAAAGGGCTTAAAGGGCAATAAAAGGCCTCTATTCCCTCAGGATGAACGCGCTGAGATACTCTCTGCTTTTGAATTTGTTGATTACGTTGTAATTTTTGATGAACCGGACCCTGATAAAACTATATCAGCATTACTCCCTGATATTCTGGTAAAGGGAGGAGATTATAAGATAGATCAGATTATTGGCAGAAACACTGTAACCTCGCACGGCGGAAAGGTTATAACCATTCCGGAAGTGAAGGGGAAGTCAACTTCAGAGATTATTAAAAAGATTAAGTAATGCCTGTTGAAACAATCCAGTGGCACAAAGGAAGAATTAAGCTGGTAGATCAGACTTTGCTTCCAAACAAGTTTAAGCACATATATTGCGATACCGTAAAGAGTATATGGGAGGCTATTAAAAATTTGAGGGTTCGAGGGGCTCCTGCCATAGGTATTGCCGGGGCATTGGGTGTAGTTCTTGGCATGCAGAATTCAAAGGCAAAAGGTTATGCTCAGTTTAAAAAACGACTGGAACAAGTTATATCATATCTATCATCCTCAAGACCTACTGCCGTTAACCTTTTCTGGGCGCTGGATAGAATGCGCGTATGTTGCGAACAACATAGAAATCTCTCAGTTAATACAATAAAATCCAAATTGTTAAATGAAGCAAAAAAAATCATAGATGAAGATAAAAATATTTGCAGGAACATTGGTAGGAACGGTGCAAAGCTTATAAAAGATGGAGATGTGGTTTTAACTCATTGTAATGCTGGAGGATTGGCAACCGCTGATTATGGAACAGCCCTAGGTGTAATTTTTTTTGCAAATGAGCAAGGCAAGAAGATAAGAGTTTATGCAGACGAAACTCGGCCATTACTGCAAGGAGCAAGGCTTACAACATGGGAGCTAATGCGTGCAGGGATTGATGTTACATTAATCTGCGATAATATGGCAGGTTCATTGATGAGACAAGGGAAAATAAGTTGCGTAATAGTCGGAGCTGATAGAATCGCCTCTAATGGAGACACTGCAAATAAAATAGGAACTTATAGTCTGGCAGTGCTTGCAAAGGCGCATAATATTCCTTTTTATGTAGCTGCTCCTATTTCCACATTTGATATGAAAATAAAATCAGGGAAACAGATTCCAATTGAGCAAAGGTCTCCTGAAGAAATAACAAATCTATATGGGAAAAGAATTGCGCCTAAAAATATAAATGTATATAATCCTGCCTTTGATGTAACCCCTGCAAGACTTATATCTGCAATAATAACAGAATGTGGTATAATTAAAAAACCTGATAAGAAAAAAATAATAGAAAGGAAGGTGAAATCATGAAGGATTTTATAAAAAAAGCAACAGAGTTTGCAGCACAAACAGAAGAGAAAGCTAATGAGCTCATTTATGAACTTTATAAAAAAGGGAAAATAGGCAGCAAAGAAGCTAAAAAAATGACTATTGAATGGGCAAAAAGAATAAAGAAAAATGCATCTACTCTTCAAAAGAAGCTTGACGGACAGATACATCAGGCAATCCACAAATTAAATATTCCTACAAGAAAAGAGATAGAAGATATTGAGAAAAGGCTCAATGCATTAGAAAAAACAAAGAAGCTTTCTGTTAAGCCGAGGAAATCCAAGACTCGTGCTAAAAAATAAAAAACTCAGAATCATTATTCCACTCACAATCTTTATTTTTGCCTTATCCATAAGATTCGTTTACCTCTATCAAATGAGGGATAATCCTATGTTTTTTAATATCCCAGCGGGACTGGATCAGGAAAGATTTGATAAATTTTCTCTTCAAATTTCACATGGAGATATTCTGGGAGGGAAAGGCATTTATTCGCAATCCCCTCTTTATCCATACTTTCTTGCCTTAATATACAGCTTATTTGGGCATAGTTCTGTCATGGCAAGAATATTCCAAATGATCATGGGAGCTGGAACATGTGTTTTATTGTACTTAATAGGAAGTAGAATCTTTAATAGAACGGTTGGCGTAATATCAGGAATCATTTGCAGCTTATACGGAGTATTGATATTCTATGAAGGAGAATTATTGCGTGTAACAGTCACAGTCTTCTTAACTGTACTTTTAGTTTTCTCAATTGTATGTCTCTCAAAGAGCAAAAAAGCTGTCATATGGTTAATTCCGGGGATTGTACTCGGCTTGTTGATACTATGCAGGCCAAATAATATCATATTGGTTCTATTTATTCTGATATGGTTGGTTTATGTGACGCTAAAGAATAAAAAACTATTAATTAAGCGATTTATGTGTTTTTTCTTTGGTGTTTTATTTGCGCTTACACCTCTTTTTATTCGCAATCACATTGTTGGAGTTAATTTGTTCTCCATGTCTTCTCAGGGAGTAACTGCATTTGTGTGCGGTCACGATGCTAGATCTCCCGGCAGTGGATTCTATTACATCAAAGACGATACATATTCCGGGAAAAATCAGATACAAACATGTTTTAATGTTTTAAAAACAGCATTCAAAACGCCTTCTATATGGTTCCGCCAGCAGATAAAAAAGTCTATTGCTTTCTGGAACGGATACGAGATACCAAATAATTCCAATTTTTATTTATCGAGAAAATTCTCCAGTCTCCTGAGCCTTCCTCTTCCCGGTTTTGTATTTATAGCTTCAATGGGAATAATAGGTATTATTATATCTATTCGAAATTGGCAAAGGTATTTACTTGTATATTTAATAATTATTGGCTGCTTTTGCTCTGTAATGGCCTTTTATATCCTGTCAAGATTTCGACAGCCTATAGTGCCGTTCTTAATATTGTTTACAGGGTTTTTTATTGATTGGTTATGGAAGAAAGCCAGGGACAAAGATTTCAAGAAACTAGTTTTTTTTCTTCTATGTGCTGCTTTTTTATCTTTTGCAATGTGGCCGAGACCGCAGCAATTTATATTACCGCAGGACCATTACAATATGGGTCTTTCCTATGTCATGGGCGAAAAGTATAGCAACGCAATCATGCAGTTTGATAACGCGATAAAATTAAGAGCGAATTATATTAAGCCTATTTATATGAAGGGATTTTGCCTTCTTCGACAGAGAAAGCCGAGACTAGCTATAAGAGAATTTGAAGAGGTTCTGAAACTTGATCCTTATTATGCAAAGGCATTGAAAAGCACGGCAATAGCTTACGGTACTTATGTTAGAGACAAATCTAAGGCGGTTTATTACCTTGATAGATATCTCAAGTTGTGTCCTGATGATATAGAGATGTTGAAACTCCGTTCTAAGGTAATGCAAGAAGTTTTATGCAAATTCATACTATCCATCTCTCCTAAGGACTATAAATTATCAGTCACATCCTAAATTGTTTATGTTTCTTCTCTTCACCTTGTGGATACTACCGTTCTGTGAATAACTTTCCAAGTT
>JAUSPT010000057.1 GCA_030652805.1 bacterium
ATAAACACATATGATACGGCCTCAGTAAAATATATTGGTACGATTCTTTATGTGCTGAGGAATTATCTGTTACAGTTCAGATGTAGTCAATCGATAGCAAGTAATATTTGTACTATAAAACTCAGCTTATACGTACCATAAAATAGTTCGTCTAAATGTGAAAATGCATGTGAAAAATAAATAAAAATTCAGGCTGAAATCCGCTAATATCAAGGGTTATAGCTTGTTTTTATTTGGGATTTATGATAGAATAGATATATTAAAAGCGAATATGAAAATGGTGTTTTCATGAGTTCTAATTATCAAAAACAGTATCAAAAAGAATATGATGATTTACTTTTAGAGATAGAAGATCTGAAACGGTTGATGAAAAATCTTACCTCTACTATCAGCACCCTCAATGTCACTATTAATACTATGAATACCACTATCCAAAAAAAGGATGAAGAAATCAAAAAACTTATCCTTGAAAATGAAAGGTTAAAGAATAATAATAACAAAGACAGTTCTAATTCCGGAAAGCCATCCAGCAAAGATGGTTTCAAGAAGACTATCTATAACTCCAGAGAAAAAACCGAGAGGAAACAAGGGGGACAGTACGGTCACAAAGGTAGTACTACTGATGTTTCAAAGATCAAACATATGATAGATTCAGGAGTTGTTAAACACTCTGTTATTCATGTAAACAAAACTAATGAAAATCAGAACAAACCATACATTACCAGGTATGTTCAGGATATTGAAATCACTTCGGTTATTAAGGAATACAGGTATTATCCAGATAGTTCAGGAAAATATGATGTTCCAAAAGAACAAAACAACGTGGTAACATACGGCAATGAACTAAAAGCTATTGCTATGCTTTTGGTTCATAAAGTTCCGGCTTCAATGGATCAGAGTGTAGATTTTTTGAAAGCTATTACAAAAGATTGCTTTGATCTTACAAAAGCCTCATTAGTAAATTGGAGCAATTCTTTATCTGATCTACTGGATCCTTTTACAGGAGAAATCCTGCAAAGTCTATATAATGCCAGTTATGTTCATACTGATGAATCCCCTATCAATATTAATGGCAGGAATCATCAATTGCATAATTACAGTAATGATAAATACACGCTTCAATATATGCATCAGAACAAGACTAAAGATGCTATGATAGAGCTTGGATTTTTACCTGATTATATCGGAACCTTGATACATGATCATAATAAAATACAATATAACTTTGGAACAAACCATGCAGAATGCAATGTGCATGCCTTAAGGTACTTAAAAGGTGTGACGGACTTTACAAAACACATATGGGCTGAAGACATGGCAAAACATTTGAAAGAAATATTGCATCAAAAGAATTTATTAAAAGCAGAAGGGATCGATTGTTTTGATGTAAATTCATTAGCCATGTATGTTAAAAGCTATGATCAAATACTTAAACAGGCAAGTATACAATACCAATCTGATTATGCTGCCAATGCTTACAAAGATGAAGAACGAAGGTTAATAACAAGATTGGCAGAATACAAGGATAATCATTTGTTATTCATGTATGATTTTAAAATTCCTTTTTCCAACAATAGAGCTGAAGCAGATATCAGGCCTGGAAAACGAAAGCAAAACATAGGAATTTTTCGCAGCGAGGATGGAGCAAAATATTATCTGAAAATCAGAAGTTTCATTTCTACATTTCTAAAAAACAACAGAAATGTTTTTCAAGGGATCAAGGATGCATTTGACGATAAAGCCATAACTTTAAAATCAGTCTAATTCTAAAAATGCACTTAATTTAGCATGCCTTTTTTAAATGCTACATCTGAACTGTAACAATGTCAACATAAATTTGCAGCATAGTAATTGAATAAAGATTGCAAGTTAAACTGACGTGTAAAAATTTAGTAATAATGTATAATGCTAATTTTGTGGCTGATTTTCCTGGATGTCAAGGGCGAGCTTGGCTCGTTTATCAAGGCGCAGCCGATGACCCTTTACATCCATAACGCATAAATCCTGTTGTTTGCGGGTATATGCACGTGCATATGCCCGCCTGCCTTCCGGCGAGGACAGGGTTCGGGACAGAGTCCTGAGGTTTTGACTTTCTTTTCTAAGAAGCTAATAGCAGCATTTCGTTTGCTGTCTTATACCCAAATATTCTTCTTGGATAATTATTTATCCATTCTTCTATAAATTTGATCCGTTTCTTGCTGATTGACCCTATATCGACACCTTTTGGGATAAAACGCCTGATCAACTTATTCGTGTTCTCATTTGTCCCCCTTTCCCATGAACTATATGGATGAGCATAGTATATTTTAAACCTTTTCTCTATAGTGTTCTTTACTGACGATTCCATCCCTTTGTAGTTTAAAAACTCACAGCCATTATCTACGGTTACTGTTTTGAAAATACTTTTGAATCTTTTTCCGTATTTAAGCTCCAGGTCATTAAGAGCTGCAACAACTGATTCCTGTGTCTTCGAAGGCATCTTAACGATTATCTCTGTTCTGCACTTTCTTTCACTTAATACCAGTAATGCAGCACCGCTGTCTTTTTTCTTGGTACTCCCTACGACGCAATCCATCTCCCAATGCCCATATACTTCCCTGTCTTCTATATCCGCCGGTCTCTCTTCTATGCTTGTTCCCTTAAGATTTTTATGCGCAATTGTCACTTTCTTGTAATCCCTTTTTTTGCCTTCCCTTTTAACAGGAAGATCATCATTCGTAAGATTCAAGAAAACATCTCCTCTGTCGATGTAGTTATACAATGTTTTTGTGCAAATGGATGTCACAAATGGCGAATTTGCTGTTCCAAGTCTTCCGATCACAGCATCCGGAGAGAATTTTTCATTTATTATTTTGTTTTCAATGTACTTGACCAGTTTATGATCTTTGCCTATCTTTAATCCCGGACCTTTGTTTTTTGAATTTTCTTCATATATTCTTTGTCCTGCATCTGCACAGTATTCGGTCCTATAAGTCAGATCGGAGTTTAACAGCATTATTTTGCCTTTAATTATCTCTCTTTCAATTGTCCGTGTTGATTTCCCGATTCGTTGACCTATTTCGTGGGCTTTAAGCTTTTCCTTCAACAAAATCTCGATTTTATACCTTTCTCTGGCAGTAAAGTGTTTATTCTTTGTTGAATTTGCGATATTATTGTCTTGGCTCATGGTATTCTCCTTTGCAATGTTTTGTTTGACAACTAACATTATACATTGGATTTACCGTGAGTCAATTTTTACACTTACGTCACTTCATTTTACAACTTACCGACTTACACTGCTGAAGAATAAACTTTTTTTTCATAGTCTGCTGTAATATTTTGCTCTCAAAAAACAACATTACAGAGAAACAATGGTTTTATCTTGAAACCATAACGCATCTTGGCAAAACCTTTTTAGCTATACTTTTCGTATAACACTTTTCTTGAAATTTGATATTCTGTATTATTTTTTTCTATCACCCTCTTTCTCCATTGATTTTCATATTTCGAATCTGTACTGATACCTTACGTCAACTTTTTCTTTTATTCGTTCAAAGTCCAGTAGGCATCCGCTGAATATGAGAAATATGAATTCTACGGTTCCCCTGACACCTTTTTTTTCAACAAGCTGCCTCAACTCTTTAAAATGCATTGTAAGTATATTTATTATATGTCCGACGTGCATAAGATAATGAAAACATTTCATTGCATTCCAATCATACGAAAAGCAATGTTCATATGCATATCCATGATGTTTTTCAATAAGATTCTGTGTCTCAATATTCCATCTGGATCGACCTATTGTGTTACATCGTCTGGAGACGTTTCTTTCTGTCAGTATTTTGGATGAAAGCCAAGCATATTGTTTCTGTTCATGGATCTCAAGCTTTCCGGTATCCTTGTTCTTTACATATATTGTTTCTTCGCATATCACCAGGTTCACAAAGATTTGCTTGCGCCTATTGTTTTCGTATCTGTATTCAATATCATTTGCCCAGAAGAAAACCTGTTTTACATTATTTATCATCTTTCCTTCATTTTTTTCTATACCACTGATTTTCTTTAATCCCTCATAGTCCTCCCATATCGATTTGAGAGAATCACTCTTTAAAGTTATCATAAAATCCCAGTTGTGCTTTACCAAAATTTCCATAACAGGCCCGTTCGCATAAAGACCGTCAAGCGTGACCGCTATCCCGAGTTTGGGAAAAACACTTTTTACCCTTCCGGCAAGCCTTTTAAATGCTTTCAACTCACAATCCTGTTTGAGTTTATCCGAATCATCACACTCAATACTGAATTCGTCCCTATCAAGAAATTCGCTCATGAACGGTATCGTGACTCCATTTGGGAGAACAATGGATGCCTCGAGTACATATGTGTAGTATTTATATGCATCTTCAGGCATCCCGTGTACATGTCTCTTAAGGCAGCTATCGCTCCATTCCCATTCTCTTGTGAATTTTCCTGTCCCGTCAAAAGCTATTATATATTTGCCGTTATCTTTGTATCGATCCAGCTTTTTGCTTGCTATCAGTCTTTTTAAAAGCTCTATTATTGCATCTTCGATTTTATCAGGATCTATTCTTCCAAGCAAACGGGAAAGGGTGTCAGCATGAGGAAGAGTATCGAGTTCAGGAAAAAACACTTTCATGTTTTCCATCAGTATCCTGCTCATCTTTCTGTTGGCCTGTCTTTTTGATCCCATATGAAACACGAACATCAGTATCCCATAAAGCATGAGCATCGTAAAAGAATGATCTGTTTTTTGTGTATTTCGGGGATCTTCGATCTTCGATAGATCTTTTAGAAGATCCGGAAGTATTTTCTTGTATACTTTTAATACTTCTGCTCCTGTCTGATGCCTTGCCTCCATCTCCTGTCCTGGATCTTCATAACTACATTTACAGTTCCGGATAATTCTTCTGTGCTCTCTGTTCATATACACTCACCGTCCATTTCTTTTTCCCCGGTGAGATATTTTCTGAAATCCTTTTCCAACGGGTACATGTATATCTGCTTTTGAGACAAAACAGAAGTTGTTTTTGTGCTGTTCCTTCCTCGCCCTGTTGTATTCCCAAGATATGTCCAGTTGGCAGCACGATATGAAACACCCGAGTATTTTTCTGAATCTACAAATGTTTCAAGCAACACAGGTGTATGACGGTGTTTTAGCCACCAGTCTTTTTGTATCTTCCTTGCTGCTTGCGAAAGTGAATAGCTTGCAAGATTTTTGATCTTTACCCAGGGGAATATCAAAAATCTTGTGTTATTGACAATAAGATAAAGTCTGGAAAAACGATCTTCTTTTGTCCATCCTATCCACTTATCTCTTTTAGCAAGCGACCACGATGATGCTGAAAACATCATGCATCCTACATATTGAGGATGTTCTCCTCCTGTGGTTATTAAATATTTCAACTGGTTTCCAAATGGACTGCCGTATTTGAGTTCGTGATATCGTTCAATATATTCATCCCACAAAACCTCTTTTTCTACTGTGTCTGCAATTTCTACCTTGACAGGCATGAATTCGTTGATCACCCCATATATATCTTCTTTAAAATTTGTTTTATCTGTTATCGGGATCTTCTTTTTATGTGATCCGCGATATGTTGGAAACGAATTGTTGTCCCATCCTGATGCCTTGTTCTTAGGCGGAAGTTTTATTTCGCCTGCTCTTTCAAGCATTTCTAACCCTTCTTCAATTTTCTTTTCCTTCTTGGTTAATACTGCGGATGCCCATCTCAAATTCTCACAGATAGTACGGATGAGTTCTTTCCTTGACAATCTTGGATACAGTTTTGATATTTCTTTGATGCTTGACAGGTCATTGGCTGTCAGGACACGACCATTCACTATATATTGCTCATTGTTATCCATGTATCTGCTCCTTGTATAGTTTTACAAATATCATGATAACATGGCTTTTTTTTAATGTCCATAGGTTTGCGAAAAAATATTTTCAGTATACGCTTTAACCCTTTGTTTTTAAGCTATTTGAGAAATGTGCTTCAGCACTGGATTATATTATTAAACAGGATATATGTCAAGATAAATCGTATAAAGGTGTGATTATCTTGTATTAATGACATTTATTGTCGTTTTTTACCAAGAACAACTTCGGTAAATATAGATTTTATAGATAATATTGAC
>JAUSPT010000058.1 GCA_030652805.1 bacterium
ACTTGTCGCAAGTGCAGCAAGATGGAAGAAGTAGATTTCTGTAATTTTAAAGGCGTTTCAAAGTTCATTGAAAAGAAACTTAATGCAAAAGTAGAGGCGCATTCTTTGCAAATAGAAGGGTTGTGTTCAAAGTGCAAATGAAAGGAGAAAGTATGTTTAGGCGACGCATTTCCACATTTATTTTATCAATTTTACTTATGGTTTGTTCTTTTGCTTCTGTTGGTATTGCCGCTAGTGAGGCTAAAGAGATCAAGATAGTTGCTTCATTCTATCCGATGTATATCATGGCTAAAAATGTTACCAGAGATGTTCCGGGAGTTTCAGTTCAGAATCTTACTCCACCATTAACCGGATGTTTACATGATTACACAGTTACAACCAATGACATGAAAAAGCTGGCTGATGCGCAGGTTCTTGTGGCCAATGGCGCAGGTATGGAATCTTTTTTGAATAGAATTGTAGCAGGATATCCCAATATAAAAATAGTACAGCTAGCAGGCGGTATACCTCTTATCAAAGGAGAGGGCAACGAAGGCGATAACCCACATGTATGGGTGAGTATTTTTAATGCGATGATCCAGGTAAAGAATTTAGGTAAAGCAATGGAAGAGTTTGATCCCAGCCATAAAGAGCTCTATGCGAAGAATACGGCTAATTATGTTGCAAAACTTGAAGCGCTGCGCCAGAAGATGCACTCTGAGTTAGCCCCTTATAAGGGCAATTCGATTATAACGTTTCATGAAGCATTTCCGTATTTTGCCCAGGAATTTGACTTAAAGATTGCTGCTGTAGTCGAGAGAGAGCCGGGGAGCGAACCTAGCGCACAAGAACTGGCCGATACCATTGAGCTTGTTAAAAAAAATAGAGTTTTGGCATTGTTTAGTGAACCACAATATTCAGCATCTGCGGCAGGGACTATAGCCAGGGAAACAGGGGCTAAAGTTTATGTGCTTGATCCTGCGGTAACCGGGCCGGATGACTATGACGCCTATATAAATATAATGAAAGATAACCTTAAGGTTTTAAAACAAGCCTTTCAGAACTAAGATAGCGGAGAGTAGCTTCTAATGAAAACTTGTGAGCATTGCTGTACGAAGATTGATAATTTAACAGTCAAATTTGGCGATAATGCCATACTTGATAATGTTAATTTGCATGTTAACTGCGGTGAGGTTATCGGTGTAGTCGGCCCGAATGGTGCCGGAAAAACCACTTTGCTAAGGACAATTCTTGGTGAGATTCCCTATCAAGGAAAAATAGCATTCCGGATAGCCGGTAGTGCTTCTAAAAAACCAAAGATAGGCTATGTTCCGCAAAAACTGCAATTTGACCTTTATTCTCCTATAAGCGTAACAGATCTTGTGGTTTCGGCAATAAGCCGTCATCCTATTTGGGTTGGAGTGAACAAAGATTTATCTGAAAAAGTAAAAGGTGTTTTATCTTTATTCTCAGCGGAACATCTATTGAAGAGAAGAGTAGGGGAGCTTTCAGGTGGAGAATTACAGCGAGTTCTGTTAGCTATCGCTATGACCCCTGAACCTGAACTATTGCTTTTAGATGAGCCATCTAGCGGAGTAGATATTAAGGGGCTGTCCCTTTTTTACCAAATCGTAGATGATTTAAGAAGGAAGCATGATATCGCGGTGATACTTGTGACCCATGATCTAGCAGGCGTATCTTCTTACGTTGACCGGCTTATACTCCTTAACCGGTCTATTATTGCAGAAGGAGATCCCAAAGAAGTGCTTTCAAATGAAAAGTTAGTAAAGGCCTTTGGCCCAGCTCTATGGAATATTTCTTGTCTGCCGAGCTTAACGTCAAAAGAAAATAATAAAAATGGCGATCATTGAGGTTTGGTATAGATTGCTGGATATGCTTCCGTTTAGCTGGACGCATTATGTTTTTATGAAGAATGCGCTTTTGGCGATATTACTCGTTACGCCATTGTTTGCAATTTTAGGGACAATGGTAGTAAATAACCGCATGGCTTTTTTTACTGATGTATTGGGCCATTCCGCGCTTACGGGAATTGCCATAGGGGTACTTTTAGGTTTTCATGATCCAACGTTTCCGATGATTTGTTTGGCTGTGGTTTTAGCCATCGCTATAAACTTGTTAAAAGATACCACCAAAGCTTCCGTTGATACTGTTTTGGGTGTTCTTATGGCATTTATCGTTGCCCTAGGTATTGTTATTTTGAGCAGGCAGGGTGGATTTGTAAAATATACAAGTTATTTGATTGGCGATATCCTCGCGGTTACTCCGCAGCAAATAGCCTGGTTTTTTGTAATAGCTGTGGTTGTTTTGGGGTATTGGTATACGGCAGGAAACGCCATGATACTTACCAGCGTTAATTCGTCTTTGGCGCGTAGCCGCAGGATCAATACTTTTCTTGTAGAGACAAGTTTTACGATACTTCTTGCGCTGGTGGTGATTGTTTCAATAAGGCTGGTGGGAAT
This sequence comes from bacterium, assembly GCA_030652805.1. NCBI lineage: Bacteria > bacterium. The sequence goes on from JAUSPT010000058.1 coordinate 2,460, forward strand.
TTTAATCATAAATTCACTTTTAATTTTGCCTGCGGCAGCATCTCGCAATCTTGCACGAAACATTCATACATATACGGCATGGGCAGTAATTATAAGCATTCTTTCCGGTATCACAGGGTTAATCGTATCATACTATTGGGGGACAGCATCTGGAGCAACGATTGTTCTTTTTGCCTCCGGCTGTTATGGTATATCAGCATTATTAGGTAGGCGTTTAATGAAATGATGAATACACTGCAAACAATTATAACTAAGTCGCCTATTCTAGCAATATTTATTGTGTTCTGGGCTGGATTTATCGCGTCTTTAAGCTCTTGTACGATAATCAGGATCCCAATTGTTTTTGGTTATGTCTCAGGAGCATCACATGACACTAAGAGAAAATCATTTCTATCGGCTGTTTTTTTAGCCTTAGGGTTAATCACCAGTTATACATTTTTAGGGATAGCTTTAATCTTACTTAAGAATTTGGCTTTTAGTTTAGTGCTTATAAGCAGGTATCTATATATATTTTTAGGGGTTGTTTTACTTGTTTTTGGGATTTTTTACGCAGGTTTAATTAAAATCGGAAAAACGCACCATGCGCATTGTGAAATGAATACTCGGTTGAAAAAAAGAAGTTTTATAGGTTCGTTTTTATTTGGTGTTATGTTTGCTTTCTTGGAGATGCCGGCTTGCCCTTGCTGCGCTTCTGTGCTTTTTGTAATTGCAAGCATTGTAGGTTTTTGGGATTCATGGGTTTACTCTTTTATTATATTCTTAAGCTTTGCGATCGGCCAAAGCATGCCGATATTATTGGTTGGTTCATCTACGAGCTTAGTGAAATATTTAACTCCCAAAGTTAAAAGTTTAGAAAAATATACTCAATTTGTTGCAGGTAACATTCTTATAGCCATCGCATTGTTTTTCTTTATTCTCGCGTAAGGATTTTTTATGGAAAAAAACAATCATTGTAGCTGTAGCCATTCGCATAATCATGATAAGCGGCCTGGGTTGACTTTAAGGTGGCTGCTTGGCTTTACTTTTATAGCCTTGAGCCTTATCGTGATGAGGCCGTTTATCGTGAAGCAGTTAGTATCCCGGGCATCTTCATATATGACTTGCGAGTTATTTAATGATGCGATAAGGAGCTATGAAAAAGCGGTATTTATTGATAAAAAAAATGTTAAGGCGTGGGATATGCTTGGATATGCTTATAAAAGCAATGGTAATTTGGAAAAGTCCATGTATGCTTACCATCAGGCGATAAAAGCCGATCCTAAAGATAAAAGCGCAAACTTTAGCCTCGGGGTGATCCTGGCATCTGAAAAGGAATATAAAGAGGCGGTGCCGTATTTTGAGCAAATTATAGCATTCGGTCCGGATGAGAAGGGGCAGGCGATAGATATTGTTTCTTATCATAAGTCGTCATTGAGATTACTCGCGAACTGTTATGAAGCTCTAAATGAATTTGATAAAGAGGATAGAACGCTGAAAGAGTTGCAGAAATATTATCCTCAAGATAGTTCGATGGCCAACAAAGCAAATCCCAGGAGATTTATTAAATAATGAAAAAAGGGTTGATCTATACGCTAAGGTTCGTATTTATTTTATCAATTATATTATTCTTCGTAACTAAAAAACAAAATTCAGTACAATCTTTTCATGCGCTAAGATTGACAAATGATGCTTTCGCTAGCCAATCAGACGATAAACAAGTGTATGTTTTAGACATAAGAGAGCTTGAGAAAGTTCAAGAGCAGGCGACTAAAGACGGGGATGATATAAAAGGCTTCCCAATAAATATCCTTCATCTACATGGTAAGCAAGTGAAATTAACAGGCTACCTTTTGATACCCTATGATGCGTATCTTGCGGACGGTTCTCTTGATAATTTTGCCTTGGGAAAAAATGCCTACGGCTGTCCGTGTTGTGATTGGGGCGCTAGTCCGCCACCCACAGTATTTAATGTAGTGTCTGTTACTATGAAAAAAGGCCAAAAACTAGCTCCTCCATTTACTCCTCTTGCAGAAGTTACAGGCATATTCTACGCGCATCAGGAATATTTTACGGATGAATTTGGAAAGAAGAAACTTGCTGGGCTATTTTTTATTCAAGACGCAGAGGCTAAGAAAAAGAAACAGGGATTTCGTATATTTTGATTAGCAGGGTTAAGTTAAGTATAAGATATTATTAACCGTATGAACGTTATATTTTTTAAAAAGTGATTCTAAGATTTCATTTGACAACTAATATATTAGTGTTACAATTTTTATATTCGTAATACAGACACCCGGCGCTTATCGGAATTGCGCCGGTGTGCGTCTCTACGCAAGGAGAAGACATATGTCTTCAATAGCAAGGTTTGGAGTTTCTTTAGATAAAGGGCTTCTGGAAAAATTCGATAAACTCATCGAATCCAAAAGCTATACTAATCGCTCTGAGGCTTTCAGGGATTTGATCCGGCAGGAACTGGTAAAGAAAGAATGGTTTGATGCAAATGAAGTTATCGGAGCGGTTACGCTTATCTACGATCACCACAAGCGTGAGTTAGTGAATACGCTTTTGGATATCCAGCATGAGTTTGGCTCTTGTATTATTTCCTCGCAGCATATCCATATAGATCATAACAACTGTTTGGAGATACTTGCGGTAAAGGGCTCTCCCGAGAAAGTCCAGCGCTTGTCAGAGAGTCTAAAAGCGGTAAAGGGGGTGAAGCATTCAACGTTAAGCATGTCTACGACAGGAAGAGGCATAGAGTAGTATTATTTTTTTGTCTATTAGTAGCACGAATTTGATAAACGTAATAACACGAATAGCCCAAAGCTTATCACAGTGTGTTACTGAAACAGTAGAATGTGTCGCAGGAAAGAAAGTACAACCCCGCCATCTCCTTGGAAGAATCCGGCGAGGCGTGGTACTTGGCGAAGAACATTAAACAACCAAGCCCAGCCATAAGTATGCCATAACTTTGAGCTGGTGCAAACAACACCTGAAAGGGGGGTATATTTATGGCGGTTTTAAAGAAAGCAGCATTATTTTTGGTAGTTTTTTCTTTTCTTTGTGCTACGGCAACTTTTGCTGATGAAGTATCTATTAGGGATGAGATTAATCAGCTTAAGGAGCGTATTGCTGCCTTAGAGAAGAAAGCTTCAGATCAGGACAAATATATAGCTAATCAGAACGCAACAGTTCAAACGCAGCAGCAAAAGATCTCGGAATACGAAACAAAGTTATCACAATTTGAGGAAAATCTTCACCGCGTGCCGACAGCTCCTATTCAGCTTATGGAAGGACTTGAGCTTGGTGCAGGCGGCACTATGATTGTTCAGGGTACTAATAACGTTAATTATAATGGTGACGGACAGACGCAAAAGAAAGATCGCACCGATGGTTCATATTCAGCGGATGTAACTTTAGCTAAAGAATTTAAGGAAGTTGACGGTAGGGCGTTCCTGCATTTAGAGGCTGGCCAGGGCGCTGGGCTTGAAGATAATCTTACCTTATATAGTAATGTTAATCGTGATGCCGGTGACAGCGATGCTAAGGTTGAGCTGACGGAATTCTGGTATGAACAAAATTTGTTTAAAGACAAGGCTGCTGTTACTTTTGGTAAACTTGATCCTACTGCTTATTTTGATCAAAATGAAGTTGCTAATGACGAAACTGCTCAGTTTTTAGGCAGGATTTTTCGTAATTCGCCTACGGTTGAATTTCCAGATAATAACGCTGGTATTCGGGTTGCTTATCTACCTGTAGAATGGCTTGAATTAGGTTATGGTATGTTTAATGCAAAAAGTGGTTGGGAGAAAATCGGGGATAATCTTTTTAATATCGGTCAGGTTAGTTTTAAGACCAATTTTTTAAATCTTCCCGGTAATTACCGCTTCTACGGCTGGAGTAATAATGCGAATCATACTAAGTGGCTGGATACAGAAAAGACAAAAGAAACAGCCTATGGTTTTGGTTTAAGTTTTGATCAGAAAGCCAACGATATTGTTACTCTCTTTGTTCGTTATGGCTGGCAGAACCCGAAAGTTTATAACCCTGAATTACCGGCAACTGGGAACGATGATGATCCTAATTATTTTTCTCTTGAGCAATCCTGGAGCGCCGGCTTCCAAGTTGAAGGTAAACCTTGGGGAAGAGAGAAGGATGTGTTTGCTTTTGCCGTAGGCCAGGTAATGCCTTCGGATGATTATAAGAAAGCAAAAGAATATTTAGCAAGAACTGAAGGCCACCTCGAAGCCTATTACAGAATATACGTGAACGATCACTTATTCATCAGTCCTGACTTCCAGCATATCTGGAATCCATTTGGAAAGGATGTTGTGGGAGATACAAATGGCATTTTTGTGGGTGGGATTAGGGCACAGATTGATTTTTAAAGTAAAGATAAGGGGGAAGATATGCATATACCAGATGGTTATTTAGGTCCGGCAACCTGCGGGTTTTTCTACGTAGTCATGTTGCCGATATGGACAGTTGCATCAAAAATTGTCAAGAAGACACTTAGAGCCCGGCAAGTCCCTATGTTGGCAATAGGCGCGGCATTTAGTTTTGTGATCATGATGTTTAATGTGCCAATACCAGGTGGAACAACTGGACACGCTGTTGGTGGGGTATTGGTAGCGATACTTCTTGGGCCTTGGGCAGCTTGTATTGCTTTAACCGTAGCATTAGTTATCCAGGCGCTGCTATTTGGAGATGGCGGTATTACTGCTATAGGGGCGAATTGTTTTAACATGGCATTTGTTTTGCCGTTTGTAGGTTATTACATATATAAGGCTATTAGTTATAATGCGCCTATAGATTCGAAAAGAAGAGTATTGGCTGCTGGCATAGCAGGATATATAGGTATTAATGTTGCTGCTTTTTTTGCTGGTGTTGAATTCGGGCTACAACCTTTATTGCACCATACTGCAAATGGGCAGGCACTTTATTGTCCGTATGGTTTTAAGGTAGCAGTGCCTGTAATGTTGGGAGAGCATTTATTGATATTTGGATGGGTTGAGGCGATTGTTACAGCTTTAGTAATTAAATATTTACAAAAACATTCCCCGGAATTTATTAAGGAAAGTGAGGTGGCTAATGAAACTCACTAATAAATTATGGATAGGGTTAGGCATTTTAGTTATTCTTTCTCCGCTGGGTTTATTATTGCCTGAACATTTTAAGGCAGGTTCAGCATGGGGAGAGTGGGGAGCTGATGAGATGCAGAAACTGGTAGGGTATGTTCCTCAGGGTCTTGAAAAGATTTCTAGCCTTTGGAATGCTCCTATGCCTGACTATGCTTTTAAGGGGTGGGAGGAAAAGGGGTTATCACATCTTAGCCTTGCCTATATTGTATCAGCGATATTGGGAATAATTGTTATCGCAATAGTCATTTTGTTTATAGGCAAGATCTTATCAAGGGGAAATGAATAATAATCCCTGAAAGAATTGTGTTTAAGTGAATGTGCACATTATTAGGTTTATTCGCGATGCAGAATAAATTTTAATTAGTATGTGGGAGGGCTATAGTGGCATTGCTAAGCGTTACCCAAAACTTTCTCTATCTGAGGAAAGACAGTTAATTTCAAAAGCTCAAAATGGTTCAAAGCAAAACAAGGATGAACTTGTACTGCGCTATGTCGGTTTCCTAATCTTTAGAATTCACAAAATAGCATTTCCTTCATTGGTTCGATCATTTGGAGAGGATTTATTAGCAGAAGCTATTCTTATCGTTTATAAGAAAATCGAAAGTTATGACCTTAATTACTGTGATAAGCGCGGGAATCCGAATCCAGTTAAATTCGCTTCTTACATTTGGAAACGGATCGATGGGTTTATAATCGACTCTTTAAAGAAGGAGTTAAATGAGTCTAATTTCTACAATAGATATAATGAAAATATGGGGTAAATAGAAATGATTTATCCGCCAATGCCCAGTCTAGAGAGGTGAATATACGCAAAATTAAGAGAAGTCTGAGTTCATGAAATTGGGAGAAATTTTATTTTTGTCTAAATGATGGGTTTTGGGTGATTTTGATTGGAACGAGCGTGCGGTAGCCTTCGAGAGGGTTGTCGACGAAACCGCCTGAAGGCTACCGCACGCGAATAACCG
>JAUSPT010000059.1 GCA_030652805.1 bacterium
GTAATTTCCAACATACGTAAAATCATAGAATTGCCAAAGTTGAGAGAAAAATTAAAAAAGAATTGTATTAAAATGAGAAAAGATTATTTTTATAATATATCCGAAGAAGAGCATACAACATTGGTGGTTGAGTGTATTAAAAACGAAGTTCTCCGAAAAAGTACTAAGCCAAGCTCTCAACGAAACATGTGATTTCTGGGAAATGGGGTGGAACGCAATGTGGAACGGGGCCGGACATAGCCAACACGTTGATATGCCGAGGCGAACAAAGAAAATTGGTAAATATTTGGTGAACCCGTTTTTTTGAAAATTTTGACAGACAAAGCCTGTAGGACTTGCGGGTTGTGGATCGATCTTTAGGAGCAGAGAATACGGCGATAGTATTTGTTCAGGGGATAAAACCAGATGTCTTTTTGTAGGAGTTGTGCTTTGTTGTATCTATCGAGCTTGCTCCTGCCCGGAGAGTTAAAAAAAGTCTCTGTTATGGCATTATCAATACAGGGGAATTCCAAAACATCATTTTCATCTTTTTTTTCATCTTTACTTGAAAGAAACGGAATTCCGGTTTGATAATAGAGATGGAGATCTCTTTCTCCTAATTTCGCAATTATTGACAAATAATTTACTACCAAGTATGACCTAATTACCTAAGTTTATATACCTGCATAGTTTTCGGTTCGGTCAGTTTAAGGGTTGATATCTGTTTATGAGGAGTTTTGATATGTTTCGAGGACTTAAAAAGGACCACTTTCTAAAACGGATAAAAAAATGGGGGCTTCCTGGGCAATTTCCGACCTTTTATTATATTGAAGTGACCTCTGCTTGTAATCTTAAATGCAAAACCTGCCCACGCACCTATTCGAATAGAAAGAGGGGACATATCGATCATGAAATATTTTCAAAGGTTATTGAAGAAATTTCAAAGTATATTCCGCAACCGCATAATATTGGGTTTCATTTCTTCGGTGAAGCTTTATTAAATCCTTCCTTTTTTGATTATGTAAACCTTACTGCAAAATATCTTCCAAATGCAGAACTCGCGGTTTCCAGCAATGCAAGCCTTCTCGATGAAACAAAAATTGACGCTATTTTGGACAGTCGCTTAAATAGCTTTGGTATTTGGCCAGATGCTATTGATCAAACAACTTATGATCAAATTCGACCTGGGGGAGATTACCACAGAACAAATAGCATGATTATGCGTCTTCTTGAAAAGAGGAAAATACGCAATAGAGAAAAAGATCTGGAGATCCATATTGGAATGGTCGTTAATAAAATCAATCGCCGATATATTGATAAATTTATTAAAAAGTGGAGAAAATCATTTGGTAGATATGAAAATACTCACTTATATAAAAACCATAGCATTGACTGGGCAGGCCAAGTACCATCAGAAACTGTGCTCAGATCGAAAAAGAACACGATTTTCCCGATAATTTATCCGTGTCTTTCTCCTTTTACAACATGTATTGTTACTTCAAGTGGAGATATAACCTGCTGTTGCCTTGATTGTAATCTTAAATTGAAAATAGGAAATATAAGGGGATCTTCAATAAAAGAAATATGGTCTTCTGAAAAAAGTCAGGAAATAAGGAGCAAAATGATTGAAATGACTTTTAGTTTGAATGACCTCTGCTATCACTGTCATAACTACTTTCGAGATCCATTCAATTATTTAAATGATAAAATTCGTGCTGTTGTTTCACCTTTTGATATGCAACCGTGGGGCAAAATTGACAGTTAATTATTGGGTTCCTATGGCTGCATAAGCATAACATAGGTTTTGGTTATCCCAAATCCACCGCCTAATTTTACGAATTCCTTTAGTAATAAGGTCTTGCAGTAATTTTGCTTGCACCTGAGTACTGCAAATAAAACATTATAAACCTATGTTTCTCAAGGGTTCTCCGATTTTGATGGTGAATCAGGGTTATACTCGGTAATTGACCTTACACCATAGTATGGGGTAAGGTCAGTAAGTTTAGCACAGGAGGAGTGCTTTACAATAATAAGTTTTGGGAAGGCACCGCATGTTATTTGGAATGATGATATTTATCGACGTTATTCTGGAAAAGTTGCCGTTTTCGCACATTTGGTCAGAAGTATTGGTGTTAGTTTTGCGGAAATAGTTTAGTGATCCAATTATCTTTGATATCATCTCAAAACTGTTTTTGAAAGCGAAGGGATCACACAGATCAGGGAATTAGATAGGTCTATATTAAACCATACAGCCCTAACCATAGCGGCAAAGTCGAACGGTTACATGGCACGGATGAACAGGAATTTTATGAGCTTCTTACCTATACAGGTGACATAGATTTAAATAAAAGATTGGCATAAGGGAAAAGCTTTTATAACTTTCACAGACCCCACGGGAGTCTTAACGGAAAGACTCCTTTCTAAATTCTACGAGAGAGGTTGCAATGATACCAAATTCGTCAGCCGAGGTCGGAGTCATCACATATAAAGCTTGCTATCTTGCTATTATAGATACAAATACGGGGTGCTAATATGCGAACTAAAAAAATACTTGTAATCCCCCATTTCCCGGGAGAGGAAATAAGAGTAAGAGAAAAAGAAATAGCCTTACATTTGGCGGAATATTACGAAGTGTATTATCTTTATTGGCGTCAACCTGAAGACCGTAACATAACAGAAAGATTTAAAAGTTTATTGTCGAATATTTTTCAACCGACATCTTTTAGGAAAAAAGGAAAAATATGGTATCTAAGGATCTCATGCATTCCGACACCAAGAGCAATAGCTAAAATATTTAATAAGATTTCTCTTTCAAGGCTTTTTAGAAGAATTTCTTTTGATGTCGTTATAAATGCTTCTTTTCTTTTTCCTGTGAAAAAAGAACCTCATCATAGATATTTTGTAGATTTGGTAGATCTTCCAGTAGAGAACTGGCAGGATAAATTAGGGACATATATGTTAAAATTTTATGAGGAGGAGGTATTAAAGGCGGATAAAGTATTCGTGGTGTCTGAAAGTCTCGGAGAAATAATTTCGGAGAAGTTTAATTGTAAGACTATATTCCTTCCAAATGGAACAAATATAAACTTTTTTAGAAATGTAATGAAGGAAGATGTTTCAAAATTAAGAACAAGATTAGGATTAGAAGGAAAAGAGATTCTGGGTGCGGTAGGGAATTGGGGAGAATGGATGAATCTACCGTTTTTATTAAAGGTGTTTGGTGAGTTCAAAAAAGGTCATAAAAACGCAGCCTTAGTATTAGTTGGTCCCGGCCCCGAAGTTTCTAAATATAAAAACGAAGCAATAGATGACTCTGTCATTTTTGTAGGTTCGGTCCGCCCTGATAATATTGAAAAATATTTCCTTCTTTTTGATTTGGCAATACTACCGAATAAAAAGACATTATGGCAAGATGTTGCTTTCCATATAAAGCTTGTAGAGTATACTGCCGCGAGAAAGATGGTAGTGTCCACTCCTCTTCGTGAGGTATTGAATTTGGGGTTTCCCAATGTGATTGCCGTCGAGCATGATGTAGAAAAATGGATAGATGCAATCGAAAAAGGTTTAAATATTACCTGGAATCCTGATTGGGATTTATTGGTTGAACATTTTGATTGGCGAAACATATTGGAATGTGTAGTAGGATGGATTGAAGAATAATTTATAGAGTTAGGGTATATGAAAATTGTGCGAGACAATGGCCATTTTCGAATTAAAAAAGCTGCATTATTTATAGCGAAGTATTTTTACTCCGCAATCACTTGTGTGTACTTATTTGTTGTTGGATTTATTTTTGCTAAAAATCGACAACTAATATCCATGATTTGCAAGCATTTCGGTTATGATCCTCAATATGACGTTCGTATCATCCCAAATGTAAAATTGTCTGATTTGATCTTAGAAGATGTTTTAATCAATATATGTAAAGAGCGCAAAGTCGACGGGAACGTGTCGCTATATGAACTTATTGTTATCAACAGCTTAATTCAATCGTATAATCCGAGTAAGCTTTTTGAAATAGGAACGTTTAATGGTAGAACTACCTGTAATATGTCTGCAAATTGTTCACCAGAGTCAACAGTTTACACATTGGATTTGCCAAAGGATAGGATAAACTTTACAAAACTACCTATAGTTAATGGTGAAAAGATTTATATTAAAAAAAATGTAATCGGCTGTAGGTACTTGGGGACAGATTACGAAAAAAAGATCGTCCAACTGTTCGGAGATTCGGCGACATTTGATTTCTCTCAATTTTTCAACAAAATAGATTTTGTTTTTGTGGATGGATCACATAGTTATGAATATGTATTGAATGATTCGAAGAAAGCGATTAAATTGCTTCGAAATAGGCTTGGTGTAATTTTATGGCATGATTATGGGGTTTGGGAGGGCGTTACAAGAGTGCTTAACTTTTTGTACAAGACAGATAGGAACTTTAAAGATTTAAAACATATTGAGGGTACCTCTTTAGCCTACTTAAGATTATTTTCAAGTGAAAATATGTGAATAAGCGGGTGTATTCGAAGATGTTCCATGTCTTTCCCCTTTATGAAGCAAATATTTATGAAATCCGAGGTTTCTGGCAACTTCCGCAGCATGGTGGCCTTCTCTGTTAGTAAATATCCAAACCCAGAGGGGCTGGCTTTAGAATAACCCCTTAAGAAGGGGATAATTTACCTTGCCTCCTGAGGGAGCAAGGATGAGTTTGCGCGTACCTTGATTACATCGGGAAAACAGTAATGAAAATCCTGCTTATTTATCCATGCAGATTCCGGTCCAAACCTGCCACCCATTCCGGAACATAGTTGCCACTGATTCCGGGTGAAACCTGCCACCCATTCCGGCGGAAAGTTTACCACTTTTCGGGTCATTTCCGGAATGCAAAAAACATCTTTTAATCATCCTTTTCCCATCCGAATTGGTTAGCATCTTCTCTTAACAATACTTCAGAAGAGGAGATGCAAATGGCACGGAAGAGGATTAGCATGAAAAAGCTTCGAGAGATTATACGTTTCACGTGTACTACCAACATGAGCGAGAGAAAGATAGCCAGAGCACTCAACATTTCCCGGCCTGTTGTCGGACAGTACATCAGGGACTTCAGCGCAAGCGGCCTTACCTATGAACAGATCAAGGACATGGCAGACAGCCAGTTCCTTGCCCTGTTTGAAAAACAAAAGAACAGAAAATGTTCAAAGTACGAGGAGCTATCAAGACAATTCCCCTATGTTGCGATAGAGCTCAAAAAAACCGGTGTAACCCTCATGACCCTGTGGAATGAGTATCAAAAGGGACATCCAGACGGTTACAGCTACTCCCAGTTCTGCTATCACTTTCAGGTATGGAGAAATGCATCAAAAATAACGATGCATATCGAACATAAGGCCGGCGACAAGATGTTTGTCGATTATGCCGGTGATAAACTGACGATTGAGGATCGCAAAACCGGCAGGGAACAACCGGTGGAAGTCTTTGTGGCTATCCTGGGATCCAGTCAGTTGACCTATGCGGAGGGATCTTTAAGCCAGAAGTCGGAAGACTGGATCCGATCGAATGAACGTTCTTTCATCTACTTCGGTGGTGCTACCCAGGCAATTGTCCCCGACAACCTTAAATCCGGAGTAACGAAGAGCAACAAGTATGAGCCGGGAATCAACCCCATGTTTGACGACTTTGCCGAGCACTACCGGACAGTTATTCTTCCCGCGCGGGTTCGCCGTCCACAAGACAAAGCGCTGGTTGAAAACGCGGTTCGACTTGTCTACCAGAGGATATATGCTCCACTCAGAAACAGGACTTTTTTCTCTCTTAAGGAACTCAACGAGGCCATCTGGGACCTTCTGGAAAAACATAATAACACACCCTTTCAGCGTTTAAATATCTCCAGAAGAGAACTCTTTGAGAAGATTGAAAAACCGGTTCTCAAGTCCCTGCCGGTGGAACGGTATGCCCTCAAACAATGCAAGGAACTCACTGTCCAGATCAACTATCATGTCGAATTGCGTGAAGACAGGCATTACTACAGTGTGCCATGGCAGCTCAGAGGTAAACGGGTGAGAGTCATATACGATGACAGGAATGTGGCGATCTACTATGACAACATAAGAATCGTTCAGCACAAAAGGATTCGTATCCCCAACGATTACACCACTCTGCCC
>JAUSPT010000060.1 GCA_030652805.1 bacterium
AACTAATGAAACACAAATTTTTAAAACATAGATATGGCTGGCCGATTCTTGTTATTTTAGGTTCTTTGATCTTTGTTGTTTTCATGGCTCACTATAGCAAGCTATCTTCGACGGCTCAGGTTCAGCCTTCAAGCACAAAAAATATAGGGCAGATTGAGACTGAGAAGTTGCCCAGGATTAAAGAAGTTGTATACTCCCAACAAGATGATACATTGCGGCTCTGGATTAAACAGGCGAGCGTTATTCCCGCCAAATCTGGGTTTAGAATGGAAAATGTGAAGACGCTGTACTCCGGGTTTTGGAGCGAAGGAACAACAGAATATAGCATTTCACCTGACAAAATTTTTCTGCTTGTGTCTCAGGAAACTAGAGGAAACGTGGATAGGAAATACAGTAACCTGCTTCTCGTGTCGCTGCCATCGGGTAAGGTCAAGACTCTGCGCGGGGATGGGGCTGGCTATTCGATGCTCGGATGGTCATCCGACAGCCAGCTCATCAGCTATATCTCCCCCATTTTTGTCCCATTTTCTAACGCGTTTGCTCCAATGCCATCAGGATTTCAATTTATCAGCTATGTCTCAAATAAGAACTTTTCTCCGAACTACAATGATCATCCTCCCGATGAATTTCTCTACATATCAGCCGCGGATGGAAAATGGAGACGAAAGGTGCAAGCGGAGGTTGCAGATGCGGTGTGGATACCAGGACGCAGAGTTATCGTATATACTTCCTATGATAAGCCGGGTTTAGTTGTATATTCATCTAACGGAAAGAAGACTGTTCTGTCCAAAGGTGAGGGCGGAGGCAATCTGCTACTTTCCGGAGATGGAAAGAAGATGCTTTGGCAAAATCGAAAAAAGCTTCGGCTGCTGCAAATCCCTTTAAAATCATCGAAACTCCTCGATCCAAAAGCCTGGAAGACCGTTGCGATGTTATACCTGGATCCGAACAGAAACACCGTGGCAATGGGGCTGTCATATGACGGCAAAATGGTTGTACTTCGTGGGCCTGATATTCAAACTCCTATCCCCGGCGACGGTATAAAGAATAGCACTCGGTTGGCTGTGCTAAACCTCGCTACAAGAAAATTCGCCGTTTACTCTCTTCCCGGGAATATGTCTCCAGATTGTTGGACATATGACGAACATCATCTGGTCGGCGGCTATTCTCAACTAAACAAGGGCGGAAGATCGACATACTTAGCGGCAATACGGATAGACCCATCGTCTATCAATCATTCTGGCCCTATTGATTGGGTCAATCCACAACCCATCACGCCGCAGATACTCCTTGAGATGCCGAATCAGACAAGAACAATTACATGGAGGGAGTAAAAATACGACTGGACAAGTGGTTTCTATCGTAAGACACCCAAATTACCTGATACTATCCTATCTCAGCAACGCATCCTTCACTATGTCCAACGGACTCCTGGGATAATCGTATATCTTAACCTCATCAATGATTCCGTTAAATCCATAGGCAGCTCCTGACATATATGCCCCGATTGTAAGTATATCACTTCCCTTACCAATAATCGCACCGGTCTCTTCGGATGATTTGATCTCTTCGCCATCTATATATATCTTTAGGATTCCATCTTCACAAATGCAGGCAATATGATACCAAACGCCTTCTACGAAACTTATTCTCGGGTGAGTAGTCACACTCCAGGACTTTCCGTCCAAACCATAAGTGGGGAAGATGACCTCGCCCACACTTCCGCCGTAGTATAACACCCGAATTCCCGGACTTCTCTCATTAATCTGATTGCATAGTATATTATCTGCTGATGTAGTTCCCTGAGGTTTCATCCAAGCCTCTATGGTAATTCCTTTGGTAAAGTCATATTTGCCTATGTTGGGGACATCTACGAATCCACAGTTACCCTGCGTTTTTTCAGTAAAAGCTAGAGCAAAACCGACTCGTCCATCTACCCACTGCGAGCAAGTTCCCAAATTATAAACTTTGCCATCATTGCCCTGCCCACTGGAATCCTTCGCAATCTCCCCTGCTCCCTCGTCGAACTTCCAATATCCGATAGGTGGATTGTTATTTTTCTGATCTGCGGCAATCAAACTAACTTGTGCTAGCAAAATCAATACCATTACCAAGATCAGTGAGCTAAATATCCGTTTCAGCATAAAAGTAATCCTCATTATAGCTAGATTTCTTATTTATAATTTTCTTCAATCCCCAATTTAGAGGTTAGAAGTTGGAAATTAGATATTAGAGAAGAACGAAATTTCTTCTATCTCCTATTATAGCCTGGTTTCTAACCATAACTTTCTTCAATCCCCCTCGCCCCCTTCTCCAAGCAGGGGAATCGCATTAGAAACTTTTTAGTAAAGTTTCCAAGTAGTTCTCATTCAATATCGCTTTTAACATCATTCTTTTCATACTTACCTTTGGTGTTTTATTATTATATAACATATTTATTACTATTTTTCTAATAAATGCCAGATTTTCACCAGCATTATTGCATCTGACTCGGCATTTGTCTTCAGAAAACGTATTATCTAAAACCCAATGAAGATTATTTTCAATTTGCCAGTGATATCTAACACCTTTGGCAGATTTTTCCATATCGTCAAGGCTAGTAATGTAATATCTTGTTTCTTCTGTTGTTTTATTATTTTCTGTTCTGCAAGATTTTATCTTAACAAAACCATTGATATTATACCAACCATCAAATATTTCATCGTCATGAGAGTCTATTTTTATAAAATCGATTGTTCGCTGTTCTTGTCGACCATGCTTGTTTTCATTTTTTATAATCTGTTCGATTTCAAGCTCAGAATCATTGAATCTATCTGCACAATAAGAATACATTTTAGGTTCATTCTTTTTTAATCCTAGCACATAGTTTGCTTTAGCCTCGGTTATTTGTCTTGTTGTTTCTTTATGGCAATGCATTGCATCAGCTGTAATTGTACAGTTTTCCATATTCAATTTTTCTAATAGCTCTCCAAAAGCAATAACCTCATTGCTCTTGTTATCACAGCGCATTTGAGCTAAACAAATACTATTCTTACTAGACCATACATTCATAAGATGAATAGGCAATTTGTTCTTATTCTTATCCAAACTACTACGAATACTCTTACCATCCAAAGCAACAAAATCTTCATTTATTAATGTTCGCAAAGAAATAGTCCAATTTTCAAAACACTCTGCAAAGTGATTTGAATCTATTAAAGCAAACACATTACCAAATGTATCATGGCTTGGAATTCCATGAGTTAAATCTAAATATCTTTTTAAAAACTCTGTTTTTCCCTTTCCAAGCTCTTCAATCTCAACAAATGTATTCAGACCACAAAGTACACCAGCTAGTGTGATAAATATAATATTAATCAAAGGATGAATCTTGCGATTACCTATTCGTGGATCCTCGATTTTACCAAAATAATTTTCAAAATGCTTTATCATAATACTCTCCATATAGAATTTATATTTCCTATATGGTAATATAATGTCGAAAATTGTACAAATTTATTTTTTTTCTAATGCGATTCCCCTG
>JAUSPT010000061.1 GCA_030652805.1 bacterium
TGTTACCTATGTGCCCAGCCAGCACATCATCTTGACATAAAGGGATATTTCCCGTTATACTTAGCAGTCTTTTTGATATATAAAATTCCTCGGTAGCGCAATCGGTAGAGCACTTGGCTGTTAACCAGGGGGTTGCTGGTTCGAGTCCAGCCCGAGGAGCTAAAAGGAGTTACGTTTTGAATAATGATACACCACCAAAGGGATATGATCCAAAATTAAGTCCTAAAGAACTCCAAACCCAAATATCATCCCTGGGAATTAAAAAGGCAAATACAAAAATCTGGCAGCTATTTCTTCTGGGAATTCTGGCAGGACTATATATCAGCATAGGAGGACATGCATTTCTTGTTGCACTTGAGCAAGGGATGGGGAAAATTGTTGCAGGTGCTGTTTTTAGTGTCGGACTGGTATTAGTTGTTATTGCAGGAGCTGAGCTGTTTACTGGAAACATAATGATGATAGTAGGAGCCATATCAACATTCTTCCCAATTCGAAAAATGTTGAAAAATTGGACAGTTGTTTATTTAGGCAATTTTGTTGGCGCTTTTTTATTTGCATTTCTTATCTTTAAATCAGGTCTTCTTGGTACACACTTAGACATCAACAAGTTGGGACAATTAGCAATAAAAATATCCGATAATAAACTGGATTTATCGTTTACAGAATGTTTTATTAGAGGGATATTCTGTAACATGCTGGTTATTCTTGCCATTATTATGGCATATTTCTCAAAAGATATTATTTCTAAAATATTCTGCTGTATATTGCCAATTATGGTGTTTGTGGCCTCAGGATTCGAGCACTGTGTTGCAAATATGTACCTAATCCCAATAGGCCTTTTTGTAAAAGGCGTCCCTTTTTACAAGCAATACATAATATTCCAAAATCTTATACCTGTAACGCTAGGGAATATAGCAGGCGGATTGTTTATCCTAATTATACATCCAAATAGAATAAGACAGCTTATTACATTGTTTTCTCACAAGCCTTCTTCACGCACTAATACTAAATGATTTGGTATTAGAGAATGCCCATGGTCTTGCGCGATCTTTCTGCCAATTTTCTTTACTCTATTTTCCATACAGTATCTGCAGGTTATAGGGTCTTCTCCTATGCACGGTTTATCAGGATAAAGCCTATAATTTTGTTTGTATCTCTGCGGTGTAATGTTCGGCATCACCACATTAGCCCCGGACTGTAGTATTATTTCCCTGGCATCAGAACGCAATACATCCATAGCTGTAGTAGCAGGCAGGAGAACCTTTGGACAGAGGATTCTAACCAATGCAATGAATTTTTGCACAATCGAAAAATCTCCATTTTTACTGCCAGAGAGAGGTGTGTCGTTATTCGAAATATAAGGTCCTGCGCCTACCATGTGAAAGTTCCATTTTTTTATAAACAGGATATCATCTGCTATATGTTCTATTGTTTGTCCCGGCAGGCCTATCATAGAACCGCTGCCAACCTGATATCCAAGCTCAAACAACCATTGGAGGCATTTTAATCTTTCATGGTAATTGTCGTCAGGATGCAGTTTCATGAACAGGTTTTCATTACTTGTCTCAAATCTTAACAGATATCTGTCTGCGCCTGCATCTTTGAATGCCTTATACTCATCAAAACTTCTCTCACCGATGCTTAGAGTTACAGCCAGATCAGTATGCGTTTTGATGTCTTCTACTAATTTGGCTAATACCTTTTTTGTAAACCATATATCTTCGCCTGACTGGAGAACGATTGTTTTAAGACCATGCTTATCTATCAGGACGGCTGTCCGGAGAATTTCTTCAGGAGACATCCTGTAACGAGGAATCTTTTTATTTGATTTGCGAAGACCGCAGTAAAGACAATCTTTTCTGCAAAAATTTGAAAATTCGCATATGCCTCTTAGATGAACCTCATCGCCGACATTTTCTTTTCTTATACAGTCAGCTTGCTTAACAGTATCTAAGAAATCGTCTCTCTTTAATATCTCAATTATGTCACGTTTAGAAATATATGTCTCTTTCTCCATTCTCAACTCTCTCGTAGTCTTTCATAAGTTTTGCATAAAATTCAGGCATGAGTTTTTTAATTTCTTCAATTTCCTTGTTTATAATTTTTTCTCCTGCAATATTTGTTTCTTTACTGCCAAAATCATCCAGCCACTCTCTGAAAGTAAGAATCGCGTTCAATTTGCAGAACTTCCCTTCCTTACCTGTTTTTAAAAGGTTCATAATGCACTTGCCTGTTCTGCCGCAGCGATATCCTGCAGTGCAAAACGAAGTAATATATCCCATTTCCGCAAATTCTCTTATTACCTCATCAAGACTGCGTGTATCTCCCAATAAGAATTGCTGACGTTCCTTTTCCTGCTTGGTATATCTGTCACTGTAAGCCCCAATCCCTATGCGTGTTGATGCATCCGTTTGCGTACACCCTAACGAAAAAGTCTCTCTTCGCATTTGAGCACTCTCTCTTGCAGTAATAATCATCCCTGTATACGGCACTGCCAAACGTATCACTGTTACCAGCTTCTTGAAATCGTTATCACTTACCTTATGCTTTGGATCCTGTGTAATCGGAGAATTTGACGCAGGTTCAAGACGCGGAAAAGAAATAGTGTGAGGACCTATGCCAAATTTTCTTTCTAATTCCCTTGCATGGTATAGAAGTCCCATAACCTCAAATTTCCAGTCATACAAGCCAAATAAAGCACCTATTCCAACATCGTCAATTCTTGCTTCCATTGACCTGTGCATGCAGTACAATCTCCATCTATAATCTGATTTTATCGTGCCTTTTGGATGAACTTCCTGATAGGTTTTATGATGATAGGTTTCCTGAAATACCTGAAACGTTCCTATTCCAACTTCCTTTAGTTTCTTCAAATCCTCTATTGACAACGGAGCAGCGTTCACATTAACTCTGCGGATGCTTCCATATCCGTTTTTCGTTTTTACTTTAACATCGTATATCTGTTTTATACTGGAAGTCATGTAATCTATATTTGCAACAGGATGCTCGCCATAAACAACTATCAGCCGCTTATGCCCGATTTTACCTGCTAAAACCTCCGTTTCTTTCTTTACTTCTTCCAATGTAAGCACTCTTCTTTTCTCATCCTTATTCTCTTTTCTGAATCCACAATAGAGACAGCTGTTCACACACAAGTTTCCAAGATAAAGAGGAGCAAATGTTACAATCCTGTTGTCATAAACCTTTTTCTTAATCTTAGTCGCTGTACTTGCCATTTCCTCCAGAGTATCTTTGTCATCCACATTGAGTAATACAGCTGTTTCCTCTGGCGTAAGCGTTTCAACAGCCATTGATTTGTCAAGAATGTCTCTTATCTTTTTTTTGTCAACGCATTTATTATTTTCTAATTTCTCTGTGATCTCTTCATCATTTATAAAGTCTTTGTCTCCATCCATATATTTTGTAATCTCGTTTCTTTTAATCCTGTTATCTATCCACGATTTTGTATCAATTATTTTCGCACACATTTTTCATCAGCTCCTTTAGCTTTTTTAAATACATCCATAGCAGCGGGAAATGGAGAAAGCACTCTTTCCAACACTCCGTGCAGGAAAGAAATACACACGCCGTAATTTGTTATAGGAACGCCTTCCTGTTTAGCCCGCTGAATTCTAAACAGCATTTCTCTTCTGTTGATCATACATCCACCGCAATGAATAATTAGTTTATAGTCCTTTAAGTTTTCGGGATAATCATGTCCTGAATATGTATCTATATTTAATTTTTTCCCTGTATATTCTTTCAGCCATCGCGGAATTTTTACTCTTCCAATGTCATCCTCCACCGGATGATGACTGCACGCCTCAGCAATGAGAACCTTATCTCCTGAAACCAGTTTATCTATTTCGCACACACCTTTCACTACCTCTATTAAATCTCCTTTGTATCTGGCAAAAAGGATTGAAAATGTTGTGCATTTAACATGTTTTGGAGTATCAGCCACCATTCTTGAAACGACCTGAGAATCACATACTGAAACGTCAGGCGGTCTCTTTAGATTGTCCAGTATATGAGCGTATTCACTCTCCTTAACAATCAATGCGGCAGAGTCATTATCTAAAGCATCTCGTATTGTCTGGACCTGCGGTAGAATAATTCTTCCCTTTGGAGCTTCCATATCAATAGGAACAATTAATACTGCCAGTCCTCCTGAAGGAATAATATCTCCTATGATAGTAGGCGGATTCAGGAAATCATCTGGACAGATTTCTGTAAGATGCTTTTTTAAGTCATTCACATACATATCTCTATTGTTAAAATCCATACTGGCGCAAAGAATAATCCTCTCTGTCTTAGCTTTTAGTTTTTTTGCAAACTCAAGGGAAGGTGATTTCTGATCAATCTTATTCACAACGATAATGAAAGGCGTATTTCTATTTTCCGTTTCACGCAAAATAGCATCTTCGTATTTTCCCCATATATCTGCTTCAGTCAGAAGTAAAATAATATCTGCTCTGTCAAATATGTTCTTTGTTTTTTTGATTCTTAACTCTGAAATGGACGATGTGTCATCTATTCCCGCTGTATCCAGAAACACAACCGGACCAAGGGGCAAAAACTCCATGCTTTTTTCAACCACGTCACTGGTTGTACCCGGAACAGGCGAAGTTATTGCTATGTCCTGATTGGCAACCAGATTCAGAAAGCTGGATTTACCAACATTAGTTCTTCCAAATAATCCTATATGAAGCCGCAATGATTTAGGCGCTTTTTTCATCTGCTTTTTACCTTTCCCAGTGCTGATTTTACTGATACGCCCTCAATAGCGCCCAGCTTTCCTGTTAAAGATCCAAGCTCATCTGTAGTAGCATCTACTACAAGCGTGATAACACAGCAATTCTTCTCTTTATAAGGAATACCAACGCGCGCTGCAATAATATCTCCGTATTCTGAAAGCAAACTGTTAATTCTTGAAGAAGCCTTTTTTCTATCCTCAATTATGATTCCAACAAAACCCAGTCTTTTATCCATCATATCCTCCATTAAATAAAAATTCCCGATCTCTATCCTGCAAAGAGACCGGGAAAACACCATCAGCCCCTTGGTTTCAGGAAGAAACCCCTCCCCGCAGGAAATAAGTTTTAATATACTAACATAATAATATCATTTATTACTCTAAGAAACCACCAAATGTGCTGGCTGGGCACATAGGTAACACTTTTTGTTTAAGATTCTCATTGTGATTCTCAATATATCTCATGGGTGTTAAATAATCAAGCGCTTGATGAGGGCGATTAAAATTGTACTCAATCAGCCAATTTGTTACAGC
>JAUSPT010000062.1 GCA_030652805.1 bacterium
ACTATTCTACAGATTTTAAGTATAACCTTATTTGAGAAAGTTCCTGTTTTACAGCTACTTACAAATGTTAATGATGAAACTCAAAACGGTGAATCTCCTAACCAATTGTTGTTGTTTGACTTATAATGGGACAGTAGTGATAAGATAAATATTTTTTTAACTTTCCCCAGGTTTTGGTGTCAGCTTCACTATTTTAGGTTAAACCTTGTGACTTTTGAAACTCTCTTATCTCTCTCTTTGTTCTTGGTCCTAATTTCCCATCTATAGTGCCTGGGTTAAAACCCGCCTTCTGCAAAGCAGATTGTACCTGCCTTACGTTAATTTTATCAAAGTTAAAATCAAAGCCAAACTCCTCTTCGTAAATTCTATTCAATACTTTCCATGTTTTCTTATCTACATATCCAGTTACTTTTACTCCATAATCTTTTTGAAACACTTTTACCGCGCTCCTGGTTCTAAATCCCAATCCTCCATCTATAGTGCCTGGGTCATATCCAATCTCTTTTAAAATCTCCTGAAGGTCTTCAACTTTGGAATTGTATCCATAGATACCACCGAATAATTCCTTTTCTTCAGCCATTTCTTTTTGCAAAATTTTCAATAACAAATCGCACTCTCCACATGAAAGACATATTATGGATAGCAAAAGCATCATAATTATCGAATGGCTTTTTATATATAACATTTGCTCATCACTTTCTTATCTTAACCAAATGACAACCGCACTAATAAAAAATTGAAGCCGGATTAAAAACATAATTTTCAAAATTCTAAACATTATTTCAGCTATCGAAGAGACTGGAAACTCAATAATATAGATTATTATCGGGACGTTAACGCTCTAATTTGGTGCTTTTGTGCCGTGTACGCCTTTTAGATACTTATAATAATCGCTGTCAGTAGTAAGGATTATGGTGCTGGTCTCATCAATTGTCTTTCTATATGTCTCCAGAGTTTTTAAGAAAGAATAGAACTCTGGTGCCTGGTTATATGCCTCGGCATAGATGCCTATTACTTCAGCATCTGCCTTGCCTTTTAACCCCTCAGCTGTTCTATATGCCTCAGATGTAATTAGTTTGAGTTCCTTTCCTCTCTGTCCGTCTATTTCAGCGCGGCGACCCTGCCCTTCAGAGCGATATTGTTCAGCAGCACGCTTCCTCTCGGAAATCATACGATCATAGACTTTTCTCCTTACATCTTCTACATAATTGATCCGCTTAATTCGCACATCAACAAGTTCTATGCCATACTTGGGAGCAAGTTCTTTTGCATCGCGTAAGATTATCTCCTCTAATTTGTTCCGGCCTACTTCTATGCGTTCAAGGGCTTCGTCAGTAATTATTACGTCTTTCCCCACTTCTTTCACCTCGTCTACAATGCGATTGGAATTTCTTACTGTTTCAACAAGAAGGTGACTTGTAACTGCATCTCGGGCGGCAGAATTGATAATGTCATCAATTCTACTATGAGCTCCCATCTCATTGTTCACTGACTGCAGAAATTTCAACGCATCAATAATTTTCCAGCGCGCAGTGGCGTCAACCCAGATATACTTCTTATCCTTGGTGGGAATCTGATTTGGATCGCCATCCCACTCAAGAAGCCGTTTCTCAAAGTAACGCGCCTTCTGGATAAAGGGTTTTTTAAAGTGCAGTCCTGCGGTTGCAATTGGATTACCGACAGGTTTGCCGAACTGTGTGATCACAACTTGTTTCGTCTCATCCACAACATACATCACACCGCTCATAGCTATAAGTATTATTAAGATAATTAAGGCAATAAATACATTCAAAAGTTTTTTCATTATTTTACTCCTCCTTTTTGTCCAAGATTAAGCAGCGGTAATATTGAAGACTGCTTCGGGTCAATTATATACTTTTCTTTTGCATTAGGTAAAACCTCCATCATTGTCTCCAAGTAAAGCCTCTTTTGGGTTATATCCGGCGCTTTCTTGTATTCTGCTAGTACTGTCGAGAATCTCTCTGCTTCTCCTTTTGCCCTGTTTATTTTATCCAAAGCATATCCTTCAGCCTCTCGTATCGTTTTCTCAGCCTCGCCTTTAGCGCGCGGGATAACCTTGTTATACGCCTGCCGCGCCTGGTTGATTACCCTCTCTTTTTCCTGCTTCGCCTCATTGACCTCGTTAAATGCAGGTTTTACCTCATCAGGAGGATTTACATCCTGAAGTTTCACAGTAACGATCTGAATCCCTGTTTCATACTTGTCCAATATTTTTTGCATCTCAATATGCGCAAGGTCATCAATCTCTTCTCTCTTTGTGCTGAGAACCTCATCTACGCTGTAATCACCTACAAACCTCCGCATCACTACTTCGGAGATATCACGAACGTTATCCTCAGGATCTCTGGTATTGAAAAGCAGTTGTACAGGATCTTTTACCCTGAACTGCACAATCCAGCGCACATCCAGAATATTGAGATCGCCTGTAAGCATCAGAGATTCGTCAAGATAAGAACCGGTTGAATATTGGGTTCTTACTCCTGAACGAAGAGTTCTCACGCCAAACTCCTGTTTAAATATACGCTCAACTTTTACAGGGATTACCTTGTCTATTCCAAATGGCAGCTTTACATGTAACCCTGATCCGACTGGCGGAGCAATATATTTGCCAAAGCGCCGCACAACGCCAACCTCATCCGGCCCAATTGAATAGATTGCGCTTTTTAGCAGTATCAATATAAACAGGCCAACGACTATAAGTGGAACTACGCCTCCAAACTTACTAAGCTTTTGCTTCCCTAAATTAATCATACGTTCTAGATCATCCGAACCACTACCACCACCGTATTCCATAACTCCTCCTTTTTATTCTCTATTGCTTTTATAGCTCCTAATATGTTTCCTTCAACAAATAATGGCTTGTCAATAAAACGTTATAGTTTAGTTATAAAAAGTTGATCTTTTCAACTTTTTTTGCATTTTTACTTTATACGTAGAAACGCCACGACAATTCAAGCTCTCTGCCACCTCCTTTCCAGCTTGATTGATATTGATATATAGTATCATTT
>JAUSPT010000063.1 GCA_030652805.1 bacterium
GATTCTAAAACCGCTTCCTTTTTTGAGAAGTGACTAATTTATAAAAATTTAAAGAAATAAAGGAAGATATTTAATGAAACTGGGAACTTATATTCTAAAAAGAATTTTTTTAATGGTCATTGTTATGTTGGGAGTAGCGACGATCGTTTTTTTTATAACTCATATTATTCCCGCAGACCCAGTTGGAGCGATATTAGGTGGGAATGCCCCCATAGAACGCGTTGATGAAATGAGACATCAACTTGGTTTGGATAAACCGATAATATTACAGTTCATTGATTATATAAAGGGCATAGTTCATGCAGATTTTGGAATATCTCTCAAATCAAATCGGCCTGTCTTAAAAGATATAATAAATTATTTCCCAGCTACCATTGAATTGGCAATTGTTTCTATGATTTTTGCTGTATTGGTTGGTGTATTTCTCGGTGTATTTTCTGCCATCTATCGAAATAAGTCTATTGACCATTTTTCAAGGGTATTTTCGATATTAGGTGTATCGATGCCGGTTTTTTGGCTCGGTTTATTACTGTTATTATTGTTTTATTATCATCTTGATTGGCTCCCGGGTGGAGGCAGACACAATCTTTTTATTTTTCCTACTCATATTACCGGACTTTTACTATTAGATTCTATTATTGCGAGAGATTGGGTAGTTTTTTGGGACGTGCTTCGTCATATTATACTTCCCGCATTCGTTCTCGGCTATGCTTCGGCTGCATCAATAGCGAGAATAATGAGGGCAAGTATGTTAGATGTTCTTAGACAAGATTTTATAAGAACAGCTAAATCAAAAGGACTTCCAAAAAGATTGGTAATATATCGTCACGCCCTTAAGAATGCACTTATACCTGTTGTCACCGTAATAGGTCTTTCCTTTGGAAGCCTTTTAAGCGGTGCTGTACTTACTGAAACTATCTTTAGTTGGCCTGGTTTAGGAAGATATATTGTAAACGCTTTACTCGTATTAGATTATCCAGCTGTAACAGGAGGAACTCTATTTATTGCGTTTATTTATTCTCTTGCCAACCTCCTTGTAGATATTTCTTATGCTACTCTTGACCCAAGAATGAGAGTTTAAAGAAAGGAATAGAAAAAAATTATGAATAGTGTAAAAAATATATCACTAAAAGGAAAAATGGAATTATTTTTTAAACAAAGAGGACCCATTCTTGAAGATTGGAAACATACTTTTTATTTATGGAAAAGCACCCCTCTTGCAATGATTGGAACTGTAATAATAGTTATATTTTTATGTATTGCCATCTTTGCGCCACTATTAACTTCTTATAACCCTACTGCCCAAAATATGAAGGAAAGATTACTTCCTCCGAGTTCTCAACACATTTTTGGTACAGATCAATATGGTCGAGATGTATTTAGCCGTGTTGTTTACGGAACAAGAGTTGAGGTGTGGATAATTTTTATCGTATCAATAATAAGCATTACTATTGGTACGGTAGTTGGTATTAGCGCAGGTTATTTTGGAGGAGTTGTTGATGAAATCCTCATGAGAATAACAGATATGTTTTTGGCATTTCCAAGACTAGTATTAGCTATGGTACTGACTGCTGCGCTTGGCCCAAATCTTACTAATACAATGATTGCTATTGCATTGGTAGATTGGACAGTGTATGCCAGACTTGGAAGAGCTGAAGCAATGAAAGTTAAATCCCAACCATATATAGAAGCTATAAAGGCAATAGGAGCAAAAGATTTTAGAATAATAGCCTCTCATGTTTTACCCATGTCTATATCTCCGGTGGTTGTTCAACTGACTTTAAGGATGGGAACTATTATTCTTACTGCAGCCGGTCTTGGCTTTCTTGGACTTGGGGCCCAACCTCCGACACCAGAATGGGGAGCAATCGTAAGTGATGGTCGTAGTTATCTTGTAGCCCAATGGTGGATAACTACTTTTCCTGGTATTGCCATAGCAATTGTCGTTTTAGGTTTTAATCTTTTAGGTGATGGTATTAGAGATATATTAGATCCAAGGCTCAGGAGGTAGTATATGGAAAAAATAAGAGGAAACCTTTTAGATATTACCGGACTTAATGTTTTTTTCCATACTTATCGGGGAATAATAAAAGCATTAAATGGTGTAGAATTATGGATGAACAAAGGTGAAAGACTTGGTATAGTCGGGGAAACCGGGTGCGGTAAATCCGTGACTGCTTTATCTATAATGGGATTAATAGAACAGCCTGGGGAAATTATTAAAGGAAATATAATATTTGAAGATAAATTATTAACTTCTATGAAGGAAGATAAACTTAATGATATTCGAGGTAGAGAAATTGCTATGATCTTTCAGGAGCCCGTTGCTGCCCTTAATCCGGTAATGAGAGTAGGGTTTCAGATAGCTGAAAGTATTGCCAGAAGTAAGAAGAAAAGTAAAGTTAAGGAAATATATTCAGAAGTTAGAAGAATGTTGGAAATAGCTGGACTTGATTGGAAAAGAACCATAAATCTTTATCCCCATGAGTTAAGCGGAGGCATGGCGCAAAGGGTTATGATAGCCATGGCTCTATCTTCCAATCCAAAACTGCTCATAGCAGATGAACCGACTTCTGCCCTTGATGTGACTATACAAGCGCAAATCCTGGAATTGCTTGATGAATTGGTAAAGAAGTTTGGTAATGCTGTTATATTAATAACTCATGATATGGGAGTGGCAGCAGAATTTTGTGATAAAATGGCGGTCATGTATGCCGGGAACATGGTTGAATATGCGAGAACAATTAATATCTTTGAAAATCCTCATCATCCTTATACTAAGGGGCTTCTAAAGGCAGTTCCGAAAATTGGCAGGACAGACGAGCTTCAGAGCATATGTGGAATTGTACCGGATTTAGTC
>JAUSPT010000064.1 GCA_030652805.1 bacterium
GTTTGAACGCGCTTGTGAAGATACTAAAGACTTAACAGATATCCCTGAATACTGGGCTCAAATGAATCAGCTTAAACTGCCCAGAGTTCAGTATACTTTCAGGGAAATAAGCTGTGGTATCCAATTTTTTGGGTTTGCCGACGAAAGAAGCTTAACTCATTCCACCATATTCGCTAACTACATAAACTACTGGTTGGATAAATTTAACGTATTGCCTGCTAATTCCATAAGGCAGACGGACAATGGGTCAGAGTACTGCGGCAGTTGGAAGTCCAAATCCCCTTCTGCTTACACATTAGCTGTAGAATCTATGCCGGGACAAGTGCACAGAACCATATTTCCCGGAGCGCATAGAATGCAGGCCGATGTTGAAACCGTCCATAATCTCATTGAGATAGAATTCTATGAGATAGAATCTCCAAAAAACAGGTTAGACTTTATGCAAAAAGCTTACTCTTACCAGCTATTCTTTAATCTCCATAGACCCAATACTTACAAAGAGAACAAAACGCCCTGGCAGTTGGCTAGAGAGAAGGTGCCAAATCTGGACAAGCGTTTGCTTATGATTCCACCTATTGACCTTGATGCTGTGATCAGATTAGATCAGTCTTTTTCTGGCAAGGGGGGTAATGATGTGTTGACCGTTCCCTTGAATTAAAAAACTGCTGGCAAATGATAGTGCCATATGATGCTAATTCAAATAATTATGTTATAATGCCGTCTTAATTTAGGGATAAAAATTAGATAATGATACTATTTAGAGAACTGGGAATTATTGAGCCTATCTTAAGAGCTCTCAAAGAAGAAAAGTATACTGAGCCTACATCAATACAAGTTAAGGCTATTCCACTCATTCTAAAAAGAAATGATGTATTAGGTAGTGCTCAAACCGGGACAGGTAAAACAGCGGCTTTTGCTATTCCAATCCTGCAGCACCTCTTTTTTGACCGTCAGCAGAATAACAGCCCGCGCAAAATTAAGTCGCTCATCGTAACTCCCACACGCGAATTGGCGATTCAGATCGCAGAGAGCTTTACTACGTATGGAAAATTCACTGGGATCAAAAACACAGTCGTTTTCGGTGGCGTGAAGCAAGGTGCACAAACGAATGCCCTTCGCAAAGGTGTCGATATTCTCGTTGCAACGCCTGGAAGGCTTTTGGACTTAATAAATCAGGGCTTCATCAGGTTAAATGACGTCGAATACTTCGTGCTGGACGAAGCTGACCGGATGCTCGACATGGGGTTCATCAATGACATTCGAAAGATCATCGCCAAATTACCAACGAAACGGCAGTCTTTGTTTTTTTCAGCAACAATGCCGGGAAATATTGTAGAACTTTCGAGGAAAATTTTGAGAAATCCTATGAAAGTTGATGTAAGTCCCATTTCCTCTACTGCTGAAACTATAAAGCAATATCTGTATTATACCAATAGATCAAGCAAGAAAGATTTGCTGCGTCATATACTTCAGTATCAAAAGATAGATCAGGTATTATTGTTTTCCAGAACAAAACGTGGTGCTGACAAAATAGATCGTGACCTTAAAAAATATAAGATTAAATCAGCAGCTATACATGGTGACAAAGAGCAAAATCAAAGGCAAAAAGTCCTGGCGCAATTTAAAGCTGGAGAAATTAGGGTGTTGGTGGCAACAGATATTGCCGCAAGAGGTATTGACATTGACAAACTAAAATATGTCATCAATTATGATATACCGAATATAGCCGAAACATACGTCCACAGGATAGGCAGATCTGGTAGAGCAGGGGAAGAAGGTAATGCTATATCCCTTTGCGAACCTGAAGAGAATGCTTATATAAAAGACATTGAAAAATTGATAAACCAGAAAATAGAACTTGTCAAAGAAAACCCTTATCCTCAAACAGAAAAGCCAATGACAGGAAACGAAAAGAAGGAATGGGACAAAGAGAAACAACAAAGAAGACAAGAATACTTTGCCGCGAAGAATAAAAAACAAAATAGAACAAACTCATCAAGATTTTCCAGATAATGTTTAAAAATCAATATGACATTATCATTATCGGCGCGGGGCCGGCAGGTTTGATTGCGGCTATTGAAAGCTGTAAACCTTCCACAAAAATATTAATTCTCGAAAAAATGCATACACCTGCGCTGAAACTAAAAATTTCAGGAAAGGGACGATGCAACATTACCAACGATGCTGTATTAGAGGATTTTATTTCGCATTTTGGCAAAAACGGAAGGTTCTTGAAGTTTGCTTTCGCAAATTTTTTTAATACAGACCTTATTAAATACTTTGAAAAGCTTGGCATTCAGTTTAAGCTTGAACGAGGAGGGCGTTACTTTCCGGAAAATGATGATGCAGGGGATATTGCAAACGCTTTGCTCAACAAAGTAAAATCACTGAATATTCCCATTTCTACTAATTCAGAAGTAATTAGTATTACGAAATTACCTGATAATAGTTTTGTTATTGCAGTTAATAAGAGAAATCCTGCAGGCAATAAAAACGCTCAACGCATTCAAATAAAAACAGATAAAGTTGTGCTTGCAACCGGAGGAAAATCATATCCCAGAACTGGTTCGACTGGAGCAGGATTTAAGCTAGCATCTCAGCTTGGACATACAATTACACCTGTTTCTCCATCTCTTGTACCTGTTGAAACTAGAGGCGGCATTGCAAAAAAGCTTCAGGGATTAAGCTTAAAAAACGCAAAAGCGCAAGTATGGTGCGGAAACAAAAAGGTTGATGAACGGTTTGGTGAAATGTTGTTTACTGAT
This sequence comes from bacterium, assembly GCA_030652805.1. Lineage (NCBI taxonomy): Bacteria > bacterium. Next base: position 2,766 of record JAUSPT010000064.1, read on the forward strand.
TTTGGTCTTTCCGGTCCAATAATTCTCTCCTTAAGCAAAACCATTGTAAAGCTTGTTGATGATAAGCAAAAGGTATTTATCTCCATAGATTTAAAACCTGCACTCAATCACAAAACGATTGACCAGAGAATAATAAGAGAAATAACTGAGCACAGCAAACAAGGTTTTAAGCATTTACTAAAAAAACTGCTGCCGGAGAAACTAGTTCCGGTATTTATCGAGAAATTAAAGATTCCAGAGGAAAAGCAACTGAGCCAGATTAATTCTAAAGAACGTAAAGAACTTAGGATGCTGCTGAAAGAGTTTCAATTTGAAGTGACAGGTTACAGGTCATTTAATCACGCCATTGTAACATCCGGCGGAATCTGCATAAAAGAGATCAATTCCCAAACAATGGAATCGAAACTTGTTAAAGGCCTATATTTTGCGGGTGAAATTATTGACATTGATGCTGACACAGGAGGATTTAATCTGCAAGCTGCTTTTTCAACAGGATGGATTGCAGGCAGAGCTAACAGGGTTCATGCTCTTGGGTGAGCTTTTTTATACGTTCTTTTCAGTTTTTCAGGTGTAAGATGAGTGTATATTTGTGTTGTTGATAAACTTACATGGCCAAGCAGTTCCTGCACGGATCTGAGATCAGCACCAGCATCCAAAAGATGTGTTGCAAAGCTGTGCCTGAAAGTATGCGGAGTGATTCCTAACGTTTTTGGAATTCCTACAATGTGCTTATGTACAATTCTCTCAACACTTCTTGAAGTAAGCCTGCCTCCCCATTTATCAAGAAATAATGCTTGTCTGTCCTCAGTTATGCCGATATTTTTATTATTGAATAATGTGCTTCTAACAGCAGAATATCTGTTTATTACATCCAGAGCTGTATCCCCAATAGGAACAATGCGTTGTTTGTTTCCTTTGCCCTTAACCTTTATAGTTCCGCCGCCAAAATCTATGTCATAGATATTAAGATGCGTAAGTTCTCCAACTCTTATGCCTGTTGAATAAAGTGTTTCGAATATAGCTCTATCTCTTATTCCTAATACATCATTTTCGTCAGGTTTTTCTATTAATTTAATCATATTCTCTACAGTAAGAAATTCCGGCAATTTTTTATCGGTTTTCGGGCTAGAAACAACCAGTGTTGGATTTGTTTTTTGATATCCTTCTCTTACGAGAAACTTAAAAAAAGACCTGATTGTAGCAAGTTTTCTTCCTGTTGATTTATTTGAGTAGGCTTTGTTTTGTAAATGCGCCAGAAATTTCCTTATAGTTCTGTGTGTAATGTTTCCCAATTCTTCTTTATTTGATTTTAAGAATTCTAAGAATTGCTTAATATCAGATGAGTAAGCTTTAATAGTGTATTCTGACACATTGCGCTCAATTTCCAGGTATGTAATAAATTCTTGGACATTTGAATTTAGAATTTGTTTCGGATTTCGGATTTCGGATTTCGGATTTCTCATTTTAATGGGGATATGTCCTGACTTTTACTTTATCGGAATTTTTGATATAAAACACATCTGCTACTAATGCCTTAAATTTCTTATATCCTATCCATTTTATCCTCATAGAAAACGCATCAGTCTGCAGATTTTCAGAAGCTAGTCTCCACCACCTCTCCATTTCTGCAATAGCTTTTGAAGAATTGGCTTTAACCAGATCTCTGAATATTGAATCAACAAAAATCTCTATAAAACCAATCTTCTTATCAACCCGTATTTCTAGGATATATTCACTACTATCATATAATATACGTGCAGCTTTCTTATCAACCTGTGTAGCCCCGTGCCATCTTGGCATGCGTGAGACAACTATACTTGGATCCTTGTTTGTTCTCTCGTGCAAGCCAATAGATATCTGTTTCTTCTGTTTACAAAAAGCTGGGTGTGTTTCAAATAAGATTAGCAGAAGCAGCATTATGGTATTTAGAATTTTCATAATTTGTCCTCATGATATTCATCTTCAGTATTCACAGCCCAAATGTTGTGTTTGGATTTAATATTATTGATAATGTTTTCAACAGCAGCCATTGCTGTAAGCATAGAATGGTCTTGATTATTATACCTATGCATACCATTTCTGCCTATTAAAAACAGGTTTTCAAATTTATCAGTAAAGTTTTTGATCACGTAAAATTGGTCATATGTGCCAAAATAAGCTGGATAGGTTTTTGACATTCGAATAACAACTTTATCAAGCACATCTTCTTTTTCTATAATATCAATTTTAGCCAATTCATCAATTGCGAATTTGGCGAAATTCTCATCAGTCTTGTTCCACAGCTCATCTCCTTCATTACAAAAATACTCTAATCCTATCCATACAGTATTTTCATCCTTAACCATGTAAGGACTCCAGTTATTAAATATCTGAATTCTACCAAGTTTAACATCTCTTTCCTGAATATAAATCCAGTTATCAGGAACAATATTATTAATAGTTTTTATTCTAGTTTTATTCTTTATTTTTAGTTTCCTTAGGAGTAAGCCAACTGTTATAAAATCGCGATACATCAATCCCTGAGCTACTTGCTGAATCTCTCGTGGCACATCATTCTGAAGAGATTGTATTAAGTCTCTAACAGGCATTGTTGAGAAAAAATAATCTGCTGTTTTAGTTATCAGCTCATTAGTAGTTTTCTCTTTTAGGGCAGCTTCCACTATTTCATTATCATGGTGATTAAGACCAATTACTTTATGCTTTAGATATATCTCTCCGCCTTTTTCCTTAATAATTCTAGCAACTTGTTCCCACATTTGACCTGGGCCAAATTTAGGATACAAAAATTGTCCAATTAGACTGGTCTCTGTATTTTTCTGTTTTTTCACAGCATGGAGCAGCGCTTTACTAATAGAGAGACCTTTTATTCTTTGCCTGCCCCATTCAGGTCTAATTCTATTACAAGGAATTCCCCAGACCTTTTCTGTATAATCTTTAAAGAATGTAAGATACAGCTCTTTGCCAAATCTGTTGATAAAAAAGTCTTCGAGAGATCCTTCGTTTTTTATTGGAGAAAATCGTGTTTTGATATAGCTCAGACCTATCTTAATAATTCGCATAAATCCAAGATTTGAAAAGGTATTGAGATTCAAAGAAACAGGATAATCAAATAATTTTCGCAGGAAAAAAATTCTTGAAAGCCGGGTACGAATTAACATTTGCGAAGGAAGGATCTTCTGCCACCACTGCATAACTCTGTCAGATTTAGAGAAGAATCTGTGACCTCCTATGTCTATTCTATTGCCTTTATAATTTATTGTCTTGGAAATACCGCCAATATCTTCTGTCATCTCATAAATAATAGGTTTGATATCTGTTTTATTTAGCAGTTCGTAAGCTGCAGTTAGACCTGCGGGACCTGCTCCAATTATAATAGCTGTTTTTTGATCCGACATGATGTTTCCCTTGTATCATAACTCATGAGATATAGATAATACTTCTCGTTAGGCACAATACTTTTTTTGAATTCTTTAATTTTGACAATAGGATTTAAAGCAGAGGATATATCAAGTTCGTAATTCATAATAAGCAACATGTCTTCTTTTCTCTGTAGTGTCAGTTCCTGAGCTTTTTTAAGAATTTCATAGGCGCTGTGGTTTCCTCTTTTGTTATTCCAGATAATGAAAGAGCCGAATTTATTACTCTGAGTGTAATAAATCTTGCGATTAAGGTAACCAGCCACAACAGATGCTGGAAAATCCATATCTCCAAGCATTAACATATTATCCATTTGTTTATCTTTGATGAATTTTGCTGTTTCTTTGCCTGCGGAAAATGGATAAAACCAATCCACTCCGCTTGCAGCAATGCCAAGAACGAGATGGATTGATAGAATCCCAACAACAAACCTGTTTTTGTATTTTTTGCAAAACCTAGCCAGATTGTTAAAAACCCGCGATTTTACTTCTGTATCAGTGTAATAATCGGAGATCCATAAACATGCAATAAACAAGATAAACAGGTGTCCATGATGTCTTAACTCACCAAAGTGTATAATGTAGGAAAAAATTAGAAGCCCAATAGTTGCAGAAATATATAAAAAAGTCACAACAGACTTTCGTACAAAAAGCAGAAGAGAGAAACATAACAGAATGATGGATAGGATTGCACTAGGGATCCGGGAAGGGAGTATTGTAGAAACAATAAATTTAGTGTTCATGAACTCTGGAATTGGAATATAACTTTTCCATGGGATTGTAATTACACGTATGATGCGTCTTAAATCAATATTCATTCCCCAGATTCTTCCTCCGCTGTCAATGGGCGGAATAAGTTGAGAAACAGAACCCATAATACCAAGAATAAATATGCACATACCGATAACAAGTTCCGTTCTTCTTGCGCTCAATAATTTCCGCAGGTTCCTATCAAGAACATATTCCATGATCAGCGTAAATCCAAAACAGATAGCGATCATTAAGCCGTAGACACTGGTTTGAGCAAGCATGAACAGAATACAGGATAGAACGAGGTAGTTTTTGGTACGTGTTCGAAACACACTGCAGAAGCAAAAGATAAACAGAACACCCATTGCATAATTTCTGCTTATGGCAGCGTATTCATAAAGAGGAAAGTAACCAAAAGCAAATAATATCTTTTGTAACTTTGTAAATGGCGAAAATCTTGTAAAAATGTATATTGTTGTTGCAGCTAATAGTAAGTGAAAGAATTGCATTACAATTGGCTGAGCAGTAAACCTGCTGAGTAAGTAAAGGCATATATGCCACAACGCAGGATGCCCTTCATATCTCAGATTCTCAAACAGGTTTAGAATTGAGACACTATCCTTAGCAATAAGCCATGCTTGTAGTTCGTCCCGCCACATTTCATGCGTTAAGATATTTAAAAGTCCAATACACAAAAAACTTAAAACTATAAAAGTAAAATTACTGCTTAGCAGGGAGTTGCAAGTTTTTCTTGTATAATTAGTAATTTTTCGAACAACAGTCATTTACTCATTATATATTAGGATTATAAGAAAAACAATTGGCAGATTATGCATTAAATGTTATAATGATTTTAAGGATAAGAAAACGAAATTTGTTTAATTATGAGCGTATCTGAAAGAAGGGTCGAAAGACGAAAATACCCGAGAGCTAAAGCCGATTTTCATGCAGAGATAGATAATGGGTTTGAAGCAGTAAGGACAAAGGTTGATAATATCAGCTGCTCAGGCATCTATTGTGAAGTAAATAAAAAAATTTCCTTAATGACAAAGCTTGATTTAAATATGTTAATTCCAACAACTTTTCCATCAAGGGGTGAGTTCTTCCGTGTCCACTGCAGCGGAGTTGTTGTTCGTACAGAACTCTCCAAACACAAAGGCAAATATAATATAGCCATATTATTCTCCAACCTATTGGAAAGCGAAAGAAATAAAATATCCTCCTATATTGTTGCAAGGAATTTGAGCAACAAACTGTAACAGTCTTTAAATCAATTCTTGACATTTATCAATTTTTATCTTATTCTATGTTTAGAACATTCTAAACGCAAAGAAACAAAAAAATATAAGGGTATTTTATTATGAATTCAGAAATAGAAAAAGTACGCGACTATTTTATTGAAATTGCTGGAAGTATGGCAGAAAATCTCGGATTGAATTCAATTGCTGGTCAGATGTATGCGCTGCTCTATATCTCGAATGACCAGGTCTCACTTGATGAAATTACACATGTCCTGAAAGTAAGCAAGGGGAACGTGAGTGTTAATATTCGCGTACTTGAAAGATGGGGCGCAGTAAAAAAGGCATGGGTAAAGGGAAGCAGGCGTAATTTCTATAAAGCGAATGAAGATATTTTGGAAATAATTACAAACCGTCTTAAAGAAGGATTAACAAAGAGGACAAGAGAGGTAGATGATGGATTATCCGGAGCAGAGGAAATGCTTCAAAGCGCAGGGAAGCAACTTAATAAAGAGGATAAAAAAGTCACACATGTATATAAACAAAAGATTGCAGATATCAGAAAATTGTCTGCTAAGGTGAAAGGGCTGTTGAAATTTTTACCCTAACCAACAAATACACAGGAGACTTAAGATGCTAAATGATAAGGTTATTCTTATTACAGGAGGAACAGGGTTTCTTGGTTCATTTGTGGTAGAGAAGTTAAAAAAGAAAGGATATAGAAATATTTTTATTCCCAGAAGCAAAAATTATAATCTTGTCCAAATGGAAGCTGTTAAAAGGCTTTACAAGGATTCTACTCCTGACATCGTAATTCATTTAGCCGCAAAGGTTGGTGGAATTGGAGTAAATCGTGAAAATCCAGGTAGATTTTTCTATGATAATTTAATGATGGGTATTCAGATGATGGAACAAGGCAGAAAATTTGAAATAGAAAAGTTTGTTGCCCTTGGGACTATATGTTGTTATCCAAAATTTACTCCTGTTCCATTTAAGGAGAAAGATTTATGGAATGGATATCCAGAAGAAACAAACGCTCCTTATGGATTAGCGAAGAAAATGCTTTTAGTTCAATCTCAGGCTTACCGCCAGCAATACGGTTTTAACTCCATATTTTTAATGCCGGTAAATCTCTATGGTCCAAGAGATAATTATAATCCAAAATCATCACATGTAATACCAGCTCTTATAAAAAAATGTTTTGATGCCAAGAAAGAAGGAAAGGATAGTATAGTCATCTGGGGAACAGGTAAGGCAACCAGGGAATTCTTGTATGTTGAGGATTGCGCTGAAGCGATTATTTTGGCTGCGGAAAAATATAATAAGCCGGATCCAGTAAATATTGGTGCTGGTTTTGAAATTTCCATAAAAAATTTGATTGCTTTAATTGCCGAACTAACCGAGTTTAAAGGTAAGATTGTCTGGGATACTTCCAAACCGGACGGACAGCCAAGAAGAAAACTAGATGTATCTAAAGCAAGGAAAGAGTTTGGTTTTGCTGCTAAGACCGATTTTAAAGAAGGGTTAAGGAAAACAATTGAGTGGTATGATGGGGAAAATGGATAACATCACTGTAATAAAGCCAAGAATAATACTTCCCATATCAGCAAAAATTGTGGGTCTCATTGATTATGCTGTTGCATTTGTTATTGTATTTGGGTTGATGGCTTATTATAGGGTCGCCCCTACTCTTTATTTACTTCTTACTCCAATTATATTGTTCTTCACTATGATGCTTGCATCTGGAATTGGGTTCTGGCTCTCAGCAATAAATGTGAAGTACAGGGATGTCAGGCATGCCATTCCATTCTTTATACAACTGCTTATATTTGTGACCCCCGTTATATATCCCGTTTCTTTAGCAGGAAAATATAAATGGCTGCTTACGCTTAATCCAATGTCAGAATTTATTGAGGCGCACAGGGCAGCGAAAAGTATAATGGGGATAAAAACTTATCTGGAGGTTGATAATGGTATTTCTTAATAAAAAGGAAGAAAGGATATCTCAAGGTAAAATCAGCATGAGGATCCCGGGATATTTTCTTAACGGAGAGAGCGAAAAATAAAGAGGGGTGGATTTGGAGAAAAGTATTTCTGAAAAGATAATAAGAAATACCAAATTTAATACCCTGAGCCATTTCTGGGGAATTTTAGTTGCTTTATTTTTAACCCCTTATATTATTCGGCATATTGGGGTTGAAAGATATGGAATCTGGGCGATTGTGGGGGCGATAACCGGTTATTTTGGCTTAATGGATTTTGGAGTAAGAGATTCCTTTGTAAAATTCATCGCTGAATTTTACGCTAAAAAGGACTATAAAACAATAAATCAAGTTATTAACGTTGGTCTCGTGTTCTATTCTCTCCTGGGAGCAGTCATTATCATATTAGCCTTCTCTTTTATAGACCCTTTGCTCCATCTCTTTAAGATACCCCTCAACCTTCAGGGTGAGGCATCGTTCGTCTTTTTGCTGGGAATAATAATATTCGCCGTTTCCAACGCATTGGTGGCTTTTGGAGCTATCCAAGGCGGTCTGCAACGAATGGATATTACCAATAAAATCGCTATAGCTATCACCATTCCCAATGTTATTGGAACTATCCTCTTCTTAAAATTAGGATATGGTTTGCCCGGGTTGATGGTGAACAATGCCCTTATCCTGGCGATAAGTGGAACTATTAATTTTATAGTAGCTTTTAGGTTACTCCCCAACCCGAAGGTGAATCCTTTTTTGCTAGATAAAAAAATATTTAAGATGCTCTTTGGATTTGGGATAAAGCGTTGGGTAACGCGTATAGAGGATATTGTTACTTTCCAGACAGATAAGTTATTGATTTCGTATTTCTTGTCTCTTAGTTTAATAGGTTATTATCAGTTAGGATATTTAATTGTAAGCAAGGCAAGAGAAATACCTTCGCTGTTAATCTCAGCCATTGTCCCGGCAGCTTCTGAATTGGAGGTAGGACAGAGGAGAGAAGAGATAATTAAATTATATTTGCGAGGAACAAAATACCTTCTGGCAATAGCCTTCCCTATATTTTTCTTTGTTTTTACGGCAGCAGATTTGATTGTCTTTGCCTGGTTAGGGGAAAATTTTAGTAACGTCGTTCTTGTGATCCAGATATTTGCTCCCTCTTTTCTGATAATGTCCTTGTTTACGATGGGGTCAGCGATCGCCGTCGGTATTGGAAAACCTGAATTTCAAATGAAAGCCGGAGGGGGGCAGGCTATTTTAAACCTTATTCTTAGCATTATACTTATTATAAAAATGGGATTTGTGGGTATATTACTTGCCACCCTTATTTCTGTTACCGTAAGCACCACCTACTTTGGGATAAGATTCCACAATTACTTAAAGCTAATGTTGATCAATTTTAGCGACAGAATTAAATTGGGAAACCTTGTTTTTATCCCCGCCATATTGAGTATTATCATATTTATCTTTAACCTGGGGTTTAAGGATATTCTGATGTCAAATCGCCTCTACGCCTTATTATTTTTGATATCTGAGATGCTATTCTTTTTCATCAGCTATTTATTAATCTTACGAAAAGTGAATTTCTTTGATGAGGAGGATATAAAAATATTCGGAAGAATTTTTCCTCTAAACTCTCTTAATCATAGAAATGGTGAACAACGATAAGGACAGCCGTAGTAAGTCTGGGGAAAGATGAAAGATTCTCAGTCTAGGAACTACTAAGTCTTGGATAGGTTGCCAGTTTGTGTATCTTTCCGAGAGAGTTGAATAAATTGATATCTTATAAAGGGTTGTATTTTTGAGTTACGTTCGAGCTGGGTTCCAGGATAAAACAAGCAGGAGCGAAGGTTATGGCTAAACGGGTAGTTTTGGTAAATCCTTATTTTGAAGGTGTAGTAGTAGTTCCCACTTTGGGTTTGGGTTTTATAGGGACTTATTTAAAAGAACGCAGTAATTGTGAAGTTAAAATCCTCGAACCAATGTTGCAAGGTTTAACTGAGAAACATGTCCTTGACGAAGCCAAGGAAGCAGAAATTGTGGGATTGACATGCTATACAGAATCGAGGTTTCAAGTTTTTAATTTCGCAGAGAAAGTAAAGCAAGTAAATCCGGATTGTAAAATAATAATTGGTGGACCTCATGTTAATACTCTGGATGAGCTTATTTTAAAGCACTATCCATTCATTGATATAATAGGCGGTCACAAAATTAGAGGGAAGGGAGAAACTTTTTGATGAAGCGGATTTTATCTTTATGTCCAGTCTTAGCAGCAGTGAGCGCAATGAGGAGTACGGTAATATGAGAAATAGTGCAGTGGTTAGCAGTAGCATGC
>JAUSPT010000065.1 GCA_030652805.1 bacterium
ACTATCTCTATTGTATCGTTTTCAAACTTACCGGCAATTAATTCGCCATCTGTTTTCATACGACCACGGCCAATCTCAAAAGCTATTTTATCTTCTGTAATAGATTGTACGCTTTTGACCTGAAAGCCGTATCCGCCTCTAAGTTTTACCCAAACATTTCCATCTTGAGTCAGGCCAGAGTGCCGTGGTTTAAACAGGTCTCTTGCTTGAGATATAGTTATGTCGGATTCGGGAATTGATTGTTTGGTAGCGTAAAATGCCGTATCTTGAGAAACAGGCATTAAGCCATACTCTAAAAAAGAACCCTTCTTATCTACAATATCTAATAATGATAATTGTGTTGCATTAGCAAATTTTTTAAGATTTGTTTTCGCTAATGTTGAAATATTTACGCCAGGGTTATAAGCTATTATGGCAATAGCGTTTGTGGCATCTATTTGTTTAAGGATGGCTTCTGATGCACCTTCACGCAACAGGGAATAGTCTTTTATCGGTAATGTGCCGACAACATCATTTACACCATTAAGAAGAATCAAACCACCTTCGGGCAGATTATCTTTTCCAAAACCGTGAACTTCTTGGGGAAAAGCAATCCGATATAGATTTTTGCCTTTTGTCTTAAAAACTCTTTCAACCAGCGGAACTTCATATCGTGCTTTAACTTCAGGGAGTATTTGCTCATCACCCCCATTAGCGTAAGAACTATATTTATCTATACCAATGGCAATCAGATCGTTAATTTTTATTTTTGTTCCTTTTAATGTGTTTTCTATAGCACGAAATATTTGAACGTCTGCATCTGATAATTCAGAAGTACCAGATGGATGGTTATGTACAATTATTATACTTGAAGCTTCTGATGTGTTTAATGCGTGTCCGGCAATTATCGAAGGGGTTGCATATGATGATATAGCTGTTCCAATACTATAGCGATGCACAGATATAATTTTATAGTTTTCATCAAGAATTAATATGGCCAAATGTTCTTGAGCATATTTTGATAAGTTTAAATGCGCAAACGCAGCAGCATCTTGGGCTGCGACAATAGTTGTTACGCCGGACTTATAACTTCCTGCTCTATCGGATATGATTTCGGGGAACTCTGTTTGAATATCTTTTTTGGTATAATTAACCCCTCCTTTAGCTTCTGATACCTCACCTCTTCCGGTTCCGGCCAAACCAGCTTCGGCTCGTCTATATCCAATTCGTTTACTTCCTTCAACACCGCCTTCGATACCTGGCGCAAAAAATCCTCGTTGCTTGTCTTCATATTTTACCTCCACTTGCTGAATGACATCATCTATAATTTCACCTATATTTACATTACGATGTTTCATTCCTGGCAAGGCAATACTGTTATTTTCCGCTAAAATATTATTTATTCGTTTAGCTATCCCCTTAAAGAATTTTCCCTGCCTCTTTGCACTTAGTTTATTCTTGTCTATAAATAATGTTATTTCCTTCGTATATTCGGGCACTTGTTCAAACATTGACATTTGTTGAAAAAACTGCTCAACGCCTTGTTTAAGATTCCTTGCGCCGCTAATTATTTGTGCAGCTCCGGCTATATGATCTATAATCGCTGTGTCCCCAAAAGACTTGCCCAATGCTCTGGTTTTAACATATTCAGGGGCAGCGACTGTCAAGGCATTAAGAATGTTTTTGATGTTCGTATCAGCTTCTTCGGCCATCATTGTTATAAGATAGTCGTTTTGATATGCCTTGTAAAAAATAGCTGCTGTAATTCTGTCTATGAGCTGTTTAGTGTATCTGCCTTCTTTAGTAAGAAAACCAGTCGATTCCGCAGTCCCAAGGTTTTTTATAAATTTATTGATAAAAGCCCGATTTGATGCAGCCGTTATATCACCTTCTTCAGAAGGAGTGAATAATGCGATATCGTCTTCTGTTAATCTATCTGCGTCAGACTTAGCGGTTTCAACAGGACTCATTCTTGCGACTTCATCTTGGTTAGCCTTTTTGACAAAATCTGCTCTGTCAACTTCTGTCTCACGAACACGAACAAGAATTGGTTTATCTATTGTTTTGATTTGGTCAGGGTTTAATCCAAAGATTTCAGCATTATCAATCAGCCATTGTTTATATGTCTTTCCTATGTCTTTTTCATAAGCCTTGCGAATTGCGATAACTCTGCCGTTACCCGATTCAACAACGCCATCTTTGCCAATAACAGGGGCGCCAGAGCCAACTCCAGTTGAATCTCCAAGTCTTTCAGGATTAAGCTTTTGTGCTATTTCCGACACTTGAAGCACCATCGCTTTACGGCCACGATCTCTTGGTTGAAGTTCCTTCGGGAATGCAGGATTAATTTTCAGATAGGTATCATGCGATACAACAAGGCTTTCTGAATCGATTGCATCATAACTGATTTCTATCGGCGTATCGTCTGGCAGATAAATAGTCTTTTTTGTTCCAGTTGGTTTTATTGGTTCTCTTGGGGTTACCTCGGCTTTCTCTTTTTCGATTTTAGGGACAACCTTGACTTTTCCATCTTCAGCTTTTATGCTTTCTAATTTTGCTTTAGCAGATGGAAACAATTTCTTTAAATAGTTTATAGCATCTATTTCGCTCGAAAAAACCGATTCCCCCTCTAT
>JAUSPT010000066.1 GCA_030652805.1 bacterium
AGTTGCTATTAGTCCAATCTGCTTCAGGTTACTCATACATTTTATGCTCCTTGCCATTTCTCTTGCTTTAGCCAAAGCTGGTAGTAAGAGTGATGCAAGCAGGGCTATAACGGCTATTACAACAAGCAACTCAATAAGCGTAAATCCGTTCAGTTTTCTATATAACCTTATCATCGTGGCTTTCCCTCCTCATTACATTATTTTACCAATAGTTTCAGCTATTTCTCTCTCAATACTACCAATTTTCATTAGAAAATTATAGCATCTATTTTTCTAATGATAGTTAATCATAGTCAAGGCAATTATCTCTGTCGCTTGAAAGACTTGTTTTAACTCTATATATTCTGTATCAGTATGTGCCTGAGCAATATTCCCAGGTCCAAAAACTACTATAGGAATACCGTTTGCTGAAAATACTCCACCATCTGAAAAATACGACACACCTCTTTTTTTAGTTCTACCAATCACACATTTCACATTATCAGATAATATATTTACAATATTCTCTTCTGGATCTGTCATAAGAGGTAAATGATATCTAACATCAGTTATTTCTACTTTTAATCTCTGAGCTTTATATTTTAGTTTCTTAATATTTTCCTTAATGTCTTTAAGAATTTTAGGCTGATCATCTGATGGTAAGGTACGAATATCTATCTCAATCCGGCAAGTTCCTGGGACTATATTAACCTTCTCTCCACCTCTAATCTTTCCCACATTTATAGTGGTGCTACCCAGAACAGAATCCTTTTTTCTATTTAATTTATCAGTCAATTCATTCTCAATAAACTGAATGACTCTATTCATTTTGTATATAGCATTCTCTCCTTTTTCAGGTGTTGAACTATGAGCTGATTTACCTTTCACCATTAACTTGAACCATAGGCTTCCTTTATGACAAAATATAACATCAAGATTTGTGGGTTCTCCTACGATTCCTGCATCAACTCTAAAACCTGTTTTCATCAAATGGGTTGAACCTTCACATCCAGTCTCTTCACCCATTGTGGCTACAAAATAAATATCTGTATCTGGCTTGATCTTGTTAATCTCTAACAACTTCAATGCAGATAACATCGCAGCTATAGAACCCTTAGTATCGCAGGTACCCCGACCATACATTCGACCATTCTTTATTATTGGATTAAACGGTTCTATACTCAACTCGTCTATACCTACTGTATCCATATGTGCCTGAAGCATAAGACGTTTTGTCGAATTTCCCCCTTTGAGATATCCTATTACATTTGGACGACCATCTCTCACATAAATTTTTTCCACTTTCATATGTAAGTCTTTCAGATAGGCAGTAATATAGTTTGCTATATTATTTTCAGTTTTTCGTTTATCTGCCTCTTCTCTATTTGGATTATCACTTCTGATTGAAACAATATCACTCAAAAGTTTTATGATTTCCCCTTCACCTATCTTTTTTATCATTTTCTTTCCTAAAGTCTCTTTTCCTATCATCTGCCTCCGCATTATCTTTCATACTCTTTCATGTAACTTTTGATACTATCTAACATTTTAAAACAACTGATATCTTACTTATTACGCCCTCTCTAGCGAATTTGTTAACCTCCTTCATTTCTATCTATATGGCGATGACCTCAATCGTCCGCGAGGAGAAGGAACTTCAGGAAACTCTGAGGCAGGGCACCATTTAACATGACCGTCTAAAAAAACAAGATTTGCTCCATTATTATGTCTGCCAGTATCTATGTCATAACCATAGTTTCTAATCATCATACGGTAGGCTTCGTTTGATCCATAACCGTCAGCGAAAACCATTGTCCGCGAAGGCTCATCAATTTTACTTAGTCTGATATATCCTACGTAAATATCGCCGCCATGATGTCCTACATGCCAGTAGTTATAGCCATATGATATAGTGTTATAATCTATAACTGTACTCTTATTAGTATCACTGGGACATTTGAATACGCGTTGGTTTGTTCCAAGATTTTTGTTCAGGTAAACAGGCAATTGATCTGCCTTATACCACGCTGGACCGCCGTAATACGGTGCAGTTTGAAGGGGGACTACATAATCGTCATAGTCATTAGCATACATAACAAATGCCATATACATCTGTTTTAGATTACTAACACATTTTATTCTCCTTCCCATTTCTCTTGCTCCAAGAAGTGCAGGCAACAGCATTGATGCAAGCAGGGCTATAACGGCTATTACAACAAGCAGTTCAATGAGTGTGAAAGAATGTAGGGACATTAAGTGGTGTGTTACACTGCGGGTGGTTCCCTTGAACCAACTAACAATTAATTTAAAAGGAGAAACAAAATGACCCCAAAAACATCTGTTGGTATCGACCTTCACAAAGCCAGCCTCACTATCGGTGTTAGAGATAGTAGTGGATACCTTACTAACGTTACATCCATGTCTACGAAATGCGTTAATAAAATTACTCATTTATTTTCCATCCTTCCTACACCAGTTCATTGCGCCATCGAATCGGTTGGTATGTATGAATGGCTCTGGGAACTCCTTGAGCCAAGAGTTGACAAACTCATGCTTGCCGATGCTGTTGAACTTAGATACAGAGCCGGCAAAAGGCACGCCAAAACCGATAAAATCGACGCTAAATTTATCTCTCTTCTTGTTTTTAGGAACGAAATCCCACAGGCTTTTGTCCCTGATAAAACTATCAGAGAACTCAGAAGACTTGGAAGACACTGGCATAGTACTACTCATATGATGTCTACTATTAAAATCAAAATGCGTTGGATTCTTATGCAGCATAATTTTCCTGGACCTGGAAGCATCACAGGGGATTCCGCTCAGAAATGGCTCCTTGCTCGTGGAGATAAGCTCTCTCCAAATGCTTTGTTTTCTTTCTCTCAATTGCTTGAATCTATTGAACATCTGGAAAGGCAACGAATTGTTATCAGACGTCGTATTCTCAAATTCTGCGATATGGAACAGTTTAAGAAAGATGTTGCGTTGCTTAAAACTGTTCCCGGTATTGCTGATATTACAGCAGCTATCATCCTGGCAGAAGTAGCCGGCTTTCCGAGGTTCTATTCTGCTGATGCTATTGCTTCCTATACCGGACTTACTCAAAGAACTGAAGAAAGCGCTGGGAAAGTCTCTAGCAGCAATATCTCCAAAGCTGGCTCTGCTACTCTTAGATGGGTATTGTGTGAGGCTGCTAATACCTTGATTCGTTCTGACCCAACTTATAAGGCTATGTATAATCGTATTCTCAGCTCCACTAAGATTAGAGGAAAAGCTAAAGTTGCCATTGCTCAGAAACTTATTAGATGGCTTTGGAAGATGCATCAAACAAGAGAAGCTTTTAGAAGAGGAGGATCTACTAACCATAACAGGAATGCTAACAAGGCTAGGCAGGCCAGACTCATAGCCAAGC
>JAUSPT010000067.1 GCA_030652805.1 bacterium
CTGGCGATTTCAGGCTTGGATATTTTCCCTGTCCAAAACTTCCTTACTTCCTCAGTTTTACTCATCGCTGTCTTAGATCTGCCCAGAACTTTTCCTTTTTGTTTGGCTTGTTCCAAGCAATCGTTAATTCTTTTCCATGGGTCGAAACCTGCCAGTTTCTGAAATGATTAAGGCCATAATAGTATCCATGTATTGTCGCAGGAGAAAGATTTTCAGATTTTATATATATCCTTATCTTTTATCCATAGGCTTTTTGGCGTGTGTTCTGCACGCATAATCAATACCCTCGTTAATGTCCCATATTATGCGTGCAGAATAGTCTTTTTCAGAAAAATGTCAGGGCAAGTATTTTCTCCTGCACGCATAATGTAGGGAAAATGATGGTTTTTGGAGAAAAATATGTCTTTTAATATCTTTTTTGAAAATATTTGCTGACTTCTGCACGCATAATGTAACAGATTATTGATAGTCTGTTATATTAAATAAAACCTTGTCGCTAACCGATTCGTGTCTTAATATTTATGCGTGCAGGACGCTAACGCCCTAATTTGGTGTTTTGTGCCGTGTACGCCAACTTCAAAATCTTCTGTCTTATCGTTATATTTTCTCCGATTCGTTTACGTCTAACAATATTTCTAATGTGATAATAGCACTTCATAACTTATTTTGTCAAAAAATCTCTATACCGATATAAAATGCACGAATCCCCCTGCGACCCCCATTATCCTTTTTGGGTCGTTTTAGATTATTCCCTACAACTTTGTATTAAAATTTGGTTTTTGAAAGATTTTGTTAGATTTAAAAAAGAAAAAGCGGTATTATTCTTATAAATTTATGAGCAAGGTGTCCAAATCCATAGATCAGGTAATGCCTTCACGGATCCAGGAGATATTAGACTTATGCTAGACCAAATATCAAATAAGATAAAGAAAGAAGAACAAAGCAAAATTAGGTTCTTTGAAAAAAGGTATGAAAAGTAAAGCCTCCGAGGAGTAAATATAGCAAAAGGATAAGAAAAAGCAAAGAATTTTTTTAATAAAAGGAAACTAGAAAGAGGCAAAAGGCAGAGAAAGACATAGGTATAGCTAAGAGGAAAGATGATAACAGATAAAAGGATTTTGAAAGATAAATTAAGTCGGGGAAGCTTTTTTAATAATAGAGAGCCAGTTTTTAATAGCGTTGTCATCAGGATTAATACTATCAATAGAAGCAGGAGTATTATTAGCGAGTGATAGATGAGGTCTAAAGAAATTGTAATAAATAAAGAAGAGAGTAAAGTGAGCGACAGAGGCGTCAAAGTCTTTAAATCCGTGGTGAGATTTATAGGATTCATGAAGAGGCGACCAGAGTTTTTCGATCATGTTTTTAAAACAACGTCTGGGATGAGGATCATAGAGTCCGATAATAATATCATGAGAGAAATGAGTTTTAAGTACAAGGTTGGAGCAGGCAATGGCAGCAGGATAGAAAGGAGCGCCATCGGTAACGATCCGGACATTTACGGAGGGGTCAAGAGCCCTAGCGTGGATAAGCTGAAAGAGATTAAAAGCAGCATTCCCGTTTCTTTTAGGAGAGAAGAAGAAAGCAATAACTTGCTTAGAAGCGGGATCAAGGGCGGCATAAAGATAATGATGTTTACCAAGAACATTGATATAGGTTTCGTCGATAACAATAGTAGAAGGAAGATTGATTTTGGAAGCAAAGAAAAATTTGTAGAGGATAGAAGCGGTAGAATACTTCCAGTTGTCGATAGACTTATGAGAGATATTGATATTAAAGAGAGTTTTAAGAGCGATAACGATAGAAGTAGAGGCGAGGTGAAGATTAATAGCGAAGAAAAGAGCGGTAGCGAGGATATGATGAGGGAGATGAATACGGGAGAGGGAGACAGAGTCGGGGCAGTTTTGGATAGGGAGTTTGTCCCCTACGAGGAAGAGTCTCCAAGTATATCTGGTATTATGTTTAAGTTTATGAGGGCATGCAGAGTTGATACATTTATAGACCACAAAAAAGGAACGTTCTTTTTTCCAGCTCAAGGCAAATCCACAAAAAGGACAGAAAAGAGACATATATTTTTGAGGTCTAATTTTTTTAGCAGCTTTTTTAACCTGTCTGCCGCAGAGAGAGCAGAGAAAAGAATATCCATTGGCATAGATGTATTGATAAGGTGCGCCGCAATCAGGGCAATGAAAAGACTTAAGGATATTTGCGCGATGTTTGATAGGCTTAACTTTGATGCTGGCTTTTTGCCGAGCAGATATAATTTGCTGCCAGGTTAGATTGGATTTGCCGGGTTTGGTAAGCATAGGTGGTGGAATATCAGGCTCGGATTTAGCAGAAGGATGGGAATAGTTAGGGTTCTTTTTGAAATAAGGAACCTGGACTAAGAGAAGCAATTTAAAGAAAGAAGTAACTAAAAGGTAGAAAGATTTGGTTAAAGCAGATTTAACTTTATGCATGTTTGGCCTCCTTGTGGTTAACCCCAAGGATATAATCCAAGGGGAGGTTGATAATAAATGTTATAACCTCTTGGAGGCCAACACAAAACTGTTAGATCTTTAACCAAAATTTCAAAGAACGTTCAGTTTCAGGAGGGGTAAAAGAGATGAAAATTATGATAAAGAAGAGTATCTTGATTATTAGCGTGTTATTCATGGTTCTGGGGGTGGTCAAATCGCAGGTAGGGGCAGAAAAGATTTTCTCGGATAAGGACGTGGTGATCCAAGCCAACTACACCAAAACACCACCTAAGATTGACGGCAAGCTGGATGATGCTTGCTGGAAGGCGGCCAAGCCGGCCACAAATTTTACTGTTTATCAGACAATACGAACTTCGGATTTAAGGACTTTTGGCTATTTAGCTTATGATAATTCACATATTTATATTGCCGTGAACTGCCTGGATCCGGAACCAGAGAATATCAAAGCCTTAGTCTCCGAACATGGGGAGAAGGTCTTTAAAGACGACAGTATTGAAATTATGATAGATCCAGGTCGCACATTAGAGCGATACTTCCAATTCGTGGTGAGTGCTGGGGGTGGAACTTTTGAAGTAAGACGTGCCCGGGGTGGCGCAGGCGAAGACGATGATTGGAGGGCTGACTGGCAGGCAGCAACGATGGTCAATGCAGATGGGTGGTCTGTAGAACTTGCCATTCCCTATCATGCATTGCAAATTACACAGAATCCTGGTAGAGAATGGGGTATAAATTTTTGTCGTAACAAGAAGTTCCCGAGAGAGATGTCAGCTACAGCAGAGAAAGGAATCTATAACCATGCCCCGGGTTTCCTGGTAGCAAAAGGGATTAAGACGGACTTCTCAAAGTTTCAACTTGAAGTCGGAGAGGGTGAGTCACGTTTTTTTCTGCGTGACGGTAAACCTTTGGCGACAGTAATGATTCCGGTGATTAACAGGACCGGCAAAACCGCTAGCCTAAAGATAGATTATCAATCCATCAACAAATGGCGCGAGCAGAACGTACATTCAAGAACGATCCGTCTTAAACCCAATGGATTTGTTAAACTCAAACTCGAACCGCAAAGGCTGCAGCAAATGATTATTGGTCAGAGTGATCGCTATTTCATTTTTGATCCCCCGGCCGTTGAGATGATTACGATATCCGATGCGGTTAGCGGTGAGATGTTAACACGGATTAATGCCAATCTGCCCCTTATGTGCACGGCTGTGCACGTTCAGGTTAAACAATTAAAGTCGCGTCTTGTCTTGGAAATTAAGCAGAACATTGAAGAATCACTTTTGGAAAAGGGTACACTGCGAGTTTGTATCAGCAAACGTGGTTCGCTTCAACCTATCTTTTCCATGGATCTTACAAAGCCATATGGGGGAAAAATAGAGGCGGTTTTTACTAAAAAATTGCCTCCAGGCGCCTATCTGGCCAGCGCAGTATTTCTGAATGGAGATGGTCAGGTGGTGGCCGAAAGCATACGGCCTGTTACTGTTCAGCCATCAGGAGCCAAAGTTTTGAACAACTTTGTTACACAACTTCTGGATATGAAAGGAGTCCAAGCTCTTACTCGGGAAGAGTTCAAGTTTTTTAATCCGCGTACAGGCTGGATATTTGTTCGATCTACTTCTGAACTCAGCAAAAGTGATATTCGACTTGTGTTGAACAACGGCCCAAAAAATGAGGCCATTATTGTTCACAAGGCTGACACTGAATCAACACTTGAGGCAAAACGTTTCCTGGCTGTGGGAGAGCACAGCATTCAGGTCCATGGTGGCAAGTTATCGCATTTGGTAGTTCGTACCATTCCTGAAATAATTTATCCCGGTGGAGGAAGAGCAAAGATTCAGGCCTTTGGTACATATGATTGGAAGTTTATGAAAAAATATATACACAAAAACATTACAACAATTCGCGCCGGACATGACTATGGGCCCAAACACCCCTTTGGATTGTTGTCAGAAGCTAAGGAGTGGAAGAAAGCAGGTGGACATTGGTTGTTTCATACCGGTGTTCCTATTCCCAGCAAGAGGTGGAACAAAGAACTGACTGCAGAAAATGCGTACGAGTACTGGACTGATAATTTTGCTTTCCGTGAACCTGCTATTGACGGACACATGGCTGATGAAATCAATGGCGGCACAGCAGAGATGTTCAAGGCATGGGCAGAGGCAGTGCGCTGGTTCTCTGCGGATGCGAAATACAAATATAAGGTCTTTATTCCGTGGGTTGCCCAGATCTACGGATCTGAAGCTGGACGCCTTTTTATGAACGTGCTCCTTGGTTCAGGCCGACATCGCTATGCTTACAAGCGTTATCTGGCAGACCAACCCACCCTGGCTGAGACCAAAACATACCTTCGCCAGACGCTCATTGATGATGTTATAGGGTGGACACAGGGCATCGAAGGCGGTATGGAAGGACTAATTGTTTGCTTTGGGATTTTTAGTATGCCTAATGAGACATGCAACACAAACCCTGGTACTAATTTTAAAGTGTTTCAGGATATGGAATGGAACATGGTTGCCAACAATCCCATTTATAAAGGAGTGGGGGGTATTCAAACATATACTGCTCCCTATTGCGATCCGGAGACTCATCGTTGGTTGAGCAAGCTGATACGCCATTACTGTATTGAAGGGAATACTGAAATGTGCTCGGATGATCCATATGAACTTACACATATCAAACATCCTGACTATCCGGATCCGACAAAAGGCTGGACCGTTATCGAAGCTGAACCGGGCGCTACCTCAGTCGGACGTCTTCCCCGATATAATTTCCTGATCGGAGCTTACCAAGAACGTGCAGAACTGGATTATTTCCTGCGCATGAAACGTAGCGCTAAAGGGCCGAATTCTTTCAGTCAGGAGATTAATGACCTAGAACCGGGACGGTCTTACTCAATGAAGATGATCGTGGCAGACTATAATGACATTGACAAATGTGTATCCAAACCCCTTAAGCCTACATTCACCGTGAATCTTGAAGACGTCGATTTGCTCCCAAGTCAGTGTTTCGATTCACCATTTGTAAACAACTATGGTCACAGTTGGCGCAAATTTAATCGTGAGAATCGTGCACATTTTATCTATGTCTGGCGCGTATTCCGGGCAAAAGGAAAAACATCAAAACTCACCGTCTCCGACTGGAAAACCGATACTGAACCCGGCGGTCCTATCGGTCAAGAGTTGATGTTTAACTTTATCGAAATTCAGCCATATTTCGGGGAATAAAAATGGAAGATAATAAAAAAGACAATTTATATTTTATTTTTACAATGGATTGTGAAAGAGTAAAAACAGAGTCATGGATGAATGATGGTGCACCATCGTGGAGTATCAGTGAAAAAGCAATTTTGGGTATGGCAGAGATATTAAGAAAGGAAAAAGTAGCAGGAGGATTTTATTCTACGCCAGCTACAGCAAAGAAACACAGGAAAATATTTATTGAACTTGCAAAGGAAGGGTTTGAGTTAGGATTACAATTTCATTGTGATAGTTTTCGAGATCTTAGATATAGAAAGCATTTGGGACAGTACGGTTATAAAGAACAAAAAGAGATACTAAAGTTAGCAAAACAGGATTGGGAAGATGCTATAGGACAAGAAGTGACAACTTTTAGATGTGGTTATGCTTCAGCTAATGATTATACTTTTATTATATTGAATGAACTTGGGTTCAAGCAAAGTAGTTCAAGTATGTCTGAAAGGTATACGCCTGATGTAGCATCAAGTTGGCAGGGGGCTTTTCCTTATGCGCATCATGCCAGTTCAAAAAGTAGACTTATATGTGGAAATCTTGAATTGTATGAAGTGCCAATAACTGTTGCCAATTTTAAAAGAAGAGGAACTTTATGTCCTGATTGGTATGTATTACGTAGTAGTTATAGCAAGATAAATAAGGAATATATTCAAAATATAATAAAACAGAGTCCTCCCATAAAAACACTAGTGGCTATTACTCATAATACAACTAATTATTTAGATAAAAATGATGTGCGAACGCAGCTCATGGGATACATAATAGATAGTGCCCGTGAAACAGCAAAAAAATATGGATTAAATTTTGTTCCAGCAACACTTGAAAAGATTCATCAGGAAGCAGATAAAATAGGTGCTTTTTAAAAAATGGAATTAGGTACAATAGTTTCAGTTTCAGGAGAAATAAAAGAAGTTGAAAAAGCATTTTATAAAGTAAAGAAATTAGGTTTAAATACATGTCAGTTATCCTGTACTGCTGAATCCATGATTGACAAACTAAATCCAAAAGAGATAAAAAAACTGATAAATTCTATTGATATAAGAGTAGATTCTTTCTTTTTGCTTTTTAGAGGGCAAGTATGGGATCGGGATAGCGGACCACAAACAATGGGTTTTATTCCTAAAGAGTATCGTATGAAACGACTAGACTTAGCTAAAAAATTTTCTGATATAATTGCTGAAATGGGAATAAAAAAGATAGTATCACATGTTGGTTTTATACCTGATGATTCCGAGAATCCTTTATATACTGGATTTTTGCCAGTTATGAGAAACTTTACTGAATATTGTAAAAAGAATAAACAGATATTTTGTTTTGAAACAGGGCAAGAATTACCATCTACATTAAAGAGAACGATTATTGATTTAGATATGGATAATATAGGTATAAATCTTGATCCAGCAAATTTGATACTTTATGGCATGGCTCATCCTATTGATGCTGTAGAGATATTTGGTGAATATATAAAAAGTATGCATGCGAAAGATGCTCTTTTCCCTAATAGAGGTGAAGGTTTAGGCATAGAAGTTCCAGTAGGTGAAGGAAAAGTAAATTTCCCTTTACTTATATGAAGACTTAAAGAAAAGGGATTTAAAGGACCCATAATTATAGAGCGTGAAATAAGTGGTGAACAACAAGAGAAAGATATTTTAAAAGCTAAAAAGTTTCTACAACAGTATTTATGAATAATAAAAAAGTAAATTTTTTAAGATTTAGAAGAAAAATGGGGGAGGTGAGTTTTAATAGAATTTAGCAAGGAGAATGTGACAAAGAGTTAAAACTATAACTTCAATCAATTCGGAGGTGTGAATAATGAGTATCAGAGTAATAGTGGGAGTGGTTTTGACCGTGATGATGTTTGGTGTGGCGTCTGCCCAGGAAGAAATCGGTCCTGTAGGCATGTGGCAATTTGAGGAGGAATCAGGGCTTGCTGTCATGGATACCAGCGGCAACGGCCTGGACGGAAAACTTTACAACCCTGAAAACGTAAAGCGTGTCGAGGGAAAAGTCGGCAAGGCTCTGGAGTTTTCAGGGACCGAGCGGTACAAGGGTGGGTGCGTGCTGGTGCCGGGTATGAAGAAACTCGATCTGTCGAAGGGCTTTACCTTTGAGACATGGATCCGGTTCAATGATAAGCATGTCCGTCAAGACACGTGCTACATCGCTAGTGACGGCGCATGGAAGGGGCCGGGCTGGCGATTCATTATCTACTACAACACCCTGGCCATCCAGTCCGGAGACGGGAAGGACGGATGGGGCGCAAACAGCAAGGCAGCGGAACACGGAGGATTTGAGAACAATCGCTGGTATCACGTTGCAGCGACATACGACGGCTCAGTCTACAAAGTCTACCTTGATGGAGTGGAAGCCGGCTCAAGCAAGCCGAATCTCAAGCTCACAAAAGGAAGCGACACCCTTACGATTGGCAGCTACAGCGGCGGCATGACGTCTGTTTTCAAGGGGACGATTGATGAGATAAGGTTGTACAACCAGGCAAAATCCGCCCTGGAGATAGCCAAAGACGCACGTATTGATGTTCTTTTGTAGAATAAAGATAGACGTTAAATATAATAAAAGGGAGATAATAAGATGACTAAGATACCAGATCAAAGCCGTAACATGATGGCAAAGATTGCGGCATTGGGATTAATCTTGTTGCTCGTAGGAGCGCTCACCGCATCAGCCTTTTGTGACGAACTACGGGCAGTCCGGGCTGACTCGCCACCCAGAATCGACGGCAACCTAGATGATGCCTGCTGGAAGGCGGCAGCGCCCGCAGACGGCTTTACCATCAAGGACACGAACAAACCGTCGCCTTTAAAAACCAATGTTTGGTTCGTTTATGACGATGACACGCTTTACGTTGCCGCGAAGTGTTTTACACCCGATTTCTCTCTGGTAAAGGCAAAGAAGGTTGCGAGAGACGGCCGCATCATTAGCTATGACTCTGTTGAGATCATGATCGATGCCGATCGAGACAAGGGCACGTACGTTCATCTGATGACCAATGCCAGCGGCTCTCAATTCGATCGATGGGTTACGCAGAACGGTTGGGTCGGGGACAAGGCTTGGGATGGTGAGTGGAAGACGGCGTCAAAGATCGGGACAGATTCATACACGGTTGAGTTTGCGATCCCATTCTACACCCTGGACATCGGACGAAACACCTCAAGTACCTGGAATATCAACGTTTGCAGGAACGTCCGCACGTCCGAGCGCAGTGCCTACACCTCGCTTGCTCCCGGCGGGGCGTACAACACGCCCACCAAGTTCCCTGCGCTGGGCGGCATTGACGTGGATTTTGGCAGGTACATGCTTGCCGTCAGTTCTGTGCGCACGACATCTCAGTTTGCGGACAAAAAGACGCACATTACCGTAGTGGCGAACGTGACCAATGAAGCAAGCGCTACACGAACAGTGCGTGCAGAGAATTGGTTGATCGATTCGACGGGAAAGGTGCTCGTCAAGACAATGGGCGCTATGGAGTTGGCAACCGGAAAAAAACAACCGCTGAGTTTCGGACCTTACATTCTTGACAAGAGCGGCACGTACAAGAACTGGCTGCTTGTGGTTGATGCCAAGACCCGGCGTACGCTAGCAATATCGAAGTCGCCTGTGGATATCGAATGTGTGCCGATCGCCCTTCGCATTGTTGACCCGTTTTACCGCAACACCATCTTTGTAACGCAAAAGCTGAAGACTGTTCAATTAGAAGTTGATGTCGGTTTGCAGAAAGCAGAAATGGGCAAGGCCCGGCTCGATCTCGAAGTCGTTCCAGCAGAGGGAGGCGAAGCTCTTGTCAAGAAGTCGCTGAAAGGACTGTCTCCGGTCAGCCGCTTTGAGTTCCAGAACTCTGCGCTGCCGGAAGTGGGGAAGTTTATCGTTCAGGTGGCGCTGACGGACGGCGCCGGCGAAAAGCTTGCGGATACACAACAGATGTTGCTCAAGCTCCCCTATAAGAAGGGGGAGGTGTGGTACGGTCGCGACCTGGTTTTTCGGCGCGACGGTAAGCCGATTTTTCCGAACGGCAGTTGGGGCACACTGACTCCGGCACGGAACTTTCTGCTGTACGGCATATTCAAGAACCGAACTGTTACACCTGTCATTCCCGGAAAGTACAAGGTTTGGTACACGACCAGTTCGGCTGACAATGCGGAACTTAAGAGCACAAAGCCATTCAGTGAGGCGTTTATCGCAGATTTCAGGGAGCGCATCCGGTTTTATCGTGACGATAGCGATATCCTGGCGTGGGTGCAGCCGGATGAGCCTGAGTGTAGCAGTTACCCGCCAAAGAAGCTGGAGCAGTTGTATGAAATCACCCGGGAAGAGGATCCGTATCATCCGGTCTGGATTTCGAACAACAGCATTGAGGGGGTAAAAACATACGCACGTTGCGCGGACGCCTCTGTGCCGCATCCGTATCCGCCGGCGCTGCCGGAGAAGCGTATCAACGATCTGTTTAAGTTGTTGAAGGTTCAGCGTGCCTTCCTGGAGTATACCGACTTCACCAAGCCCGTCGGTTTCATGCATCAGGGATTTAACTACGGAGAATATGTTCCCGGCAGTCGCATGCCCACATATTACGAGACGCGCAATCAGAACGTGCTTTCCCTGGCCGATGGCGGGACGTTCCTCATGGGATTCGAATCGAGCGTTCTTCAGAACTGGTATCCGGAAGTGGCCATTGGTTTGGACTATCTTACGCAGGAGTTGGCCTATCTTAGCAAAGCGGTTACCGCGCCAAAGGCTACAAACAAGGTCACGTGCGCGAACAAGGATGTTGTCACACTTCTGAAAGACGCGGACGGCGACCTTTTCCTCTTCGTGTCCAACGCCTCCAATGATCCTCGCAAACTTGCCGTTACGGTCGAGGGTCTTGAGTCGCGCAAACTGAACGTTATCTCTGAGGGGCGCAGCGTGCAGTCGAAGGGAGATGTTATCAACGATTCTTTCGACACGTGGGAGACTCACATCTACACGACGTCCGCGGAAGACCCTGGCCTGAAGACAGTGCAGGAAATCACCGCAATCATTGAGGTCGAGTACGTCAAGCGACAAAAACCGGGCAACCTGGCCTTCCAGAGATGGAGCAACCAAGCAGTGGATATTACCTCTTCTTCCAGGGATGGTATTTATCCGCCCGAGCCATGGCATGCCTGTGACGGCATCACGGATATCAGTAAGATTGCGATTAGATTCGCAAGCCAGCATTCGTGGACCGACGGTACGCCGAACAAATCGCCGGACTGGCTGGCGCTGAAGTTCAAGAAGCCGCACAGCATCAAGCGAGTTGTCGTGTACACGGGCAAGGAGAGCATCAAGGACTACAAGATACAGGCGAGAAAGGGAGATAACTGGATTGATGTCGCCAGTGGCAGCAATAACCAAGACAATAAAATCGAACACTTCTTTGACCCGGTTGTTACAGACCAGGTTCGCCTCTATATTACCGCGACCAATGGTTCCCATGCTATTGTCACCGAAATGGAAGTCTATGAGAAAAAGTAAACAAGAACAGATAAACTAAGGAGGTTGTTATGGAAGAAAACAAAAAAGACATATTTTTTCTGTTTAATATGGATTGCGAAAGGATAAAAACAGAGTCATGGATGAATGATGGTTGTACCTCTTGGGAGATAAGTGAGAAAGCTATAAGAGGAATGGCAGAAGTGCTTGAAAGTAAAGGGGTTATTGGTGAATTCATGCCGACTTCTGATGTTGCCAAAAAACAAAAAAATGTATTTTTAGAGATGAAAAAAAGAGGTCATGGGCTTGCTCTTCAATTTCATGCTGATAGTTTCAGAGATTTGAAATATACCAAACACCTGGGATTTTATAACTATGAAGAACAAAAAGAGATTATATCTTTGGCAAAACAAGATTGGGAGGACGCCTTAGGAATACCTGTAACTACATTTCGTACAGGATACAATACTGCTAATGATCATACTATGCCGGTAGTAGCAGAAATAGGATTTAATCAAATATCCAGCGGTTCTCCTGGTGAGTATTATAAAGATGTTGCCAGGAATTGGGTTGGTCTTTATCCTTATCCACATCATTGTAGTTCAAAAAGTCGACTTATATGTGGAGATTTAGAGCTTTATAATTTACTGACACCTAGTGTTCACCCTACAAAATATATGCACAAAGGTAGAAGTTTTATGAAGCAAAGATTGGTTGTAGATAGAATGTTTTCAGAAGAAATTTATAAAGATATAATTATTTCTTGTATTGAAGAACAGTTGCTAATGGGACAACCAATAAAGGTAATTCAAGCTGCTACACATAATACTTTTGATTATCTTGATAAGAATTTGCCCCAACGTAAAGTAATGGAGTTTATAATTGACTATACAAAACAAGTATGCAAAGAAAAAGGATTAAATTTTGTACCTTCAACTTATGATAGGGTTCATCAAGAAGCGGATAAAATAGATGCTTTTTAAAAATTTAATAATACATTAGGAGGGTCTCTAAAATGTCTACAATAATGGTTATTAGTACGTATGTTGATGAAATTCCTTTACACGCTGGCGGATTGATAGCAAATCATAGTGAATCAGGTGATAAGGTAATAGTTGTTGTAATGTGTTATCCTGCACGTCCATCAAAACTAGTATATCCTGAAGCTGGAACTAAAGAATCACTTTATGGTCGTTTTAAAACAAAAGAAAATTGGATTGAATCTGTAGCAAGTAGGGAAATAAAAGATATTAAAAAAATATTGGGCATTGAAGAAGTAGTCACACTTGATTATGAATCGTGTAGTGATGATTTATTTGAGAAAGAGATTATCGACAAAATTACTACATTGTTTAATGAATATGAACCAGATGTTGTTGTAACGCATTGGCCTATTGGTGATTATATGGATTTTGTTGCTGCTGGAAGTAGTGTTATGAGAGTATTAATTACTAGAAAATTGGAAAAGATACCACAGGTATATTTTTCAGAAACTCTTACAGGTAAACATACAGTTTGTTTTTCTCCAAACGTATATGTGGATATTAGCAAAAGTATAGAAAAAAAGCAGGAAGCATGCAAACATATATGGGAAGGTAAAAACGAGGAGTATTTCTTTTATCCATATGCGTTACCAATAGCAGAATTTCGTGGCAGAGAGTGTTGTGTGCAGTATGCTGAAGCTTATGTCCAGCTTTATGGAAATTTTGGACACGTGCAGTATCCAAGATACAAATTAGATAAATCATCCAGGAATGCAAAAGTAATGAATATGAATAGAACAGTTAATTTGCTGAAAAGAGGGAAGTTTGGAGAAGGAACTGGTCCGACTTATCCTGCAAAAAAGCAAAAGTAATAAGGATAAAATAAAAGCATACATAAAGAGGGGAAAGCTATGAAAGTAAAATGGGGAATTATTGGATGTGGAGTAATAGTTAACAAAAGAAGTGGGGAGGCAATCAAGTCAGCAGAAAATAGTGAAATTGTGGCATTGATGGATAAAGATATCAATCGAGTAAACGACACTGCAAGCAAACTTAATGTAAGTAAATGTTATGATAATTTAGACAAATTTTTAGATGATAAAGAAATCGATGCTGTTTATATAGCTACTCCAGGTAATACGCATTGTGAATTAACAATAGCTGCGGCAAAGAAAGGCAAGCATGTATTATGTGAAAAACCGATGGCTTTAAATTATGCCCAATGCAGAAAAATGATAGATGTTTGTAAAGAAAATAATGTTAAATTAGGAGTTGCTTATTATCGTCGTTGTTTTCCTAAATCAAAAAAAATAAAACAACTAATAACTGAAAACAAAATTGGCAAAATAGTTTTTGCACATATAGTTTACAGCTCTACAATGAAGGCGTATTTAGAAAATATTGACAAATGGATTGCTAAGGCTGAATTCGGCGGTGGTTTACTGCTGAATGAGGGATGTCATCTTCTGGACTTGCTGAGTTATTTCATGGGAGAACCGACAAAAGTTTGCGGATTTTCTGACCGTTTAACATTTGATACCGGTGCTGCTGATTCCGTACAAATACTTCTTCAGTATAATAAAACAGCTCATGCATCAATATGTTTTAATACCAATATTGCTTACCCAAAGACCTATACAGAAACAATATTTGGTACTGAAGGGACAATTTCAGGACCTGTTCTTTCACCAAGGTCTGAAATTACTGTTGAAACAAAAAATGGTATAGAAGCAGTTAAATTTGAATCATTATCCAATCACCATTTACCAATAGTACAAGATTTTGTAGATAGTATCATTGATAATCGAACTCCATTTGTCTCGGGAGAAGAAGGAGCCAAGACATCAAAAATAATGGATGCAGTATTAGAGTCTTCCAAAACAGGAAAAGTAATTCATATTTAATAAATAAGATTATGAGAAAACCAAAAAAAGTAACTATATCTGAAATTGCGAAAAAAGCTGGTACATCAGTTACTGCTGTTTCTTTTGTATTAAACAATAAAGCTGATAAAAAAATAAAACCAGAGATACAAAAACGCATATTACGTATTATAGATAAGCATGGATATAAACCAAATATTGCTGCTCAGGGATTGGCTCGCAGAAAGACATTAACTGTAAATTTATGTATTCTTGGTTCATTAACAAAGTATGATTATCTTACTTATCATCAACATTACGACGCTCTGCGAGGTTTTTCAGAAGAACTTAATAATTTAGGATATGTAGTGAAAATAGTCCAAATACCTGAAAATTTGAATAGTGGTGAAATAGAAGAACAGATTCTAAAGCGAGAAAAATCAGATGGCGCTGCTTTTTTGATGAATTGGCCATCTCAATTAATAAGCAGTCTGGTAGATCAATTTAAAAAGCATAGATATCCGTATGTTTGTATGAATATTCATTTCAGGGAAGCAAAAATAAACTGTGTTTATGCAAATGATGAACAAGGTATGTATAAAGCAACTTCTCATTTAATTAAATTAGGGCATAAACTGGTTGGGATTATTGGGTATGCAAGTGGAGGTTCTATGTTTGAAGGATATAAGAAGGGACTAAAAGATAATGGGATAGATTTTACACAAGAATTAGTGGGCGTTGATACTTCCAGAAAAAAAATGGACCCATTCAAAATAGGTTATTTTCAAGTTAAAAAATTATTGAACGCATCAATCCCGCCTACAGGAATAGTTTGTCAAGATGATATAACTGCTTTTGGTGTGTTATATGCTTTAGCTGAACATGGAATTAAGGTTCCAGAACAAATAGCAGTAGTTGGATTTGGTGATGATGAATATTCAAAAATCACTATTCCCAAACTTACTACTGTAAGAAAATCCGGAGTAGATATTGGTAGGGAATCAGCTAAAATGTTGGTTGGAAAAATTTCTGATAGTGATTTTAATAAAACACCAACACAAAAAGTATTAGAAGAAGAGTTAATAATTCGAGAATCCTGCGGAGCGTCAAGATTAAAAAAAGGAATAACATCATGAGAAAGAAAATTCTTGCAATTAATGGCGGAAAACCAGTTAGGAAAAAACCCTTCCCATCATGGCCAATTCATGATCATCGTGAGAAAAAGGCTGTACTTGAAGTACTGGAAACCGGGAAATGGTTTTTTAGAGGAAAAGTAGAAGAATTTGAACAGAAGTTTGCTCAATATCAAGACGCCAAATTTGGTATTACTACTGTTAATGGAACAGTAGCATTAGAAGTAGCATTAGCTTGTTCTGGGATTGGAGTTGGGGATGAAGTTATTCTGCCCCCATATACTTTTATAGCTACTGCAACTGCTGTGATAAGAGTCGGAGCTATTCCAGTATTTGTAGATATTACTCCTGATACGTTGACAATAAATCCAGAAAAAATCGAGAAAGCTATTACTAAAAAAACAAAGGCTATTATACCGGTGCATGTTGCCGGTCATCCAGCAGACCTTGACCGTATTAAAAAAATTGCTAAAAAACACAATTTGATCATTATTGAAGATGCGTGTCATGCGTGGGGAACAGAATGGAGAGGTAAAAAAGTTGGTGCAACTGGTAATTTGGGTTGTTTTAGTTTTCAATATGGGAAAAACATGACTGCTGGTGAAGGAGGGATTATTCTTACAAATAATTCTCGGTTAGCTGAGTTATGCTGGAGCTATAGGCATTGTGGAAGAAAGAAAGGAAAACCTTGGTACGAACACTATATTTTTGGTGGTAATTATCGGTTAACTGAATTCCAAGCAGCAATACTGTTGGCACAGTTAACAAGATTGGACAAACAGACAACTTTAAGGCAGAAAAATGCCAGTTATTTAGATAAAAAGTTTTCACAAATTGATGGTATTGAGCCTTTGCCATTACATAAAGATGCACGAGTAACAAGAAGGTCTTATCATATGTATATGTTTAGATACAATGCAAAAGATTTCTGCGGAGTATCAAAGAAACGTTTTATTAGAGCTCTTATTGCTGAAGGAATACCTTGCAGTCCGGGATATTCTATTATGTATAAGAACCCTTGTTTTTTGAATAAAAAGTCACCGATAAAGAGTTATCTATTTTCAAACTTTTGCGAAAATATAGATTACGCAAAAGTTAGATGTCCTGAAACAGAGAAAGCAGCAAAAGAAGTAATCTGGTTTTCTCAAAATATGCTTTTAGGAACTAAAAAGGATATGGATGATATCTGTAAAACAATAATCAAAATTAAAGAAAATATAGGAGAATTAGGTTAACTAGAAAAGGGGGATGATATGGAAATAAAATGGTCTAAAACAGGAACTATTTATGACAAGAAAGAACTGGATGCCTTATTAAATACGACTAAAGCAATGTTTGTATTTAAAGGCAAAATGCCAAAAAAGTATTATTCAAGAAGTGAATTTCAAAGAAAATTTGCTGAATATACTGGAGCGAAATATGCTGTTGCAGTTACTTCCTGTGGAACTGCACTAGATACAGCAACAAAAGTTCTTGGAATTAAAGAAGGAGACGAGGTTATTACTACTCCTCAAACTTTTGCAGCTACTTCTCTTAGTGTTCTAAGAGAAGGAGGTAGAGTTGTTTTTTCTGATATTGATCCCAGAACGTTCAATCTTGATCCATCAAAAATAGAAGAAAAAATTACGCCCAGGACAAAAGCAATATATGTTGTGCATTATGCTGGGTTATCTGTTGATATGGATCCTATTATGGAAATCGCTAAACGACATAATCTGTATGTTGTTGATGATGCCGCCCATGCAATCGGTGCTGAATACAAAGGTAGAAAGATAGGATCAATAGGAGATATGACGTGTTTTAGTTTTCAATACTCAAAAAATATGACTACTCTTGGAGAAGGAGGTATGCTTACTACTAACAATGATGAATTTGCTAAAAAAATTGAGGAATTTATCAGTTTTGGGTATGACCGTACAAATCCTTCTGTATTGAGTTCTTATGATATCGTTGAGATGGGTTCAAATTATCGAATGTCCCCTGGCCAAGCTGCTGTAGGGTATATGCAATTAGATAAAGTCGATAAATTAAGTAATCAACGTAGAAAGATTGCTTATTATTTGAACAAGAAACTTGAAAAAATTAGAGGAGTAATCCCACCTTATGAACCCAAAGATTGCAAACATGTATATTACAACTATACAGTACTATTTGAACATGACAAGATTGGATTAAAAGCATATCAAGTAAAAAAGATATTGATGGAAAAATATAAAATTTCAACAGTAATTATGTATCAACCATTGTATCATTTTACGTTATTTAAAAAACTGGGATATAACGGAGATAATACACCAATTACTGAGAATATTTGTTGTAATCAGTTATTGAATTTACCTATTCATCCTACAATGAAAAAGAATGAATTGGATTATATGGTTAGTGCTATAAAAAAGATATGTCATACCTGAATTACAGGCAGTCAAGAGGGAGGTTGATATGAGTATTGAAGAACAAATAGGAATTTCAACCATTTCATTACCAGCTATTAATACTGAAGAAGCTATTGATGCAGTAGCAGAGGCGGGTTTTAAAGCTATAGAATTAATACTTAGTATAGGTAATCAATGTGCAATAGGATATCCCGATAGGGTATCGCCTTCACCGGGTATATGGCCCAGGACATGTAGCAAAGAGAGAAGAAAGAAGATAAAGGAAAAATTAAAACCATTTTTGTATGTTACAACACATGTCCAATTAGAAGGGACAAATATTGCTTCTCCAAATCCGGGAATTAGAGAAGAAACTGTAAAACAATATATAGAGTGCATAGAGTTTACCCATGATATTGGAGTTTCCATGGTGACTTTTCATCCTCGAGGTGGTTGTAGGCATAGTCAGTATGAACATATGTACAAAGAAGATGGGGATAGATATAATCTTGATTTTGCAAAAAAGGCACTTAAATATGCCCATAAATATGATTTACAGATGGGTTATGAAGGAACTCATGGTGCGGGTTGGCCGGTTCGTGATTTGATACTAAAAATTAAGGATAAGCGATTTGGGATATTAATTGATCCTACTCAATCATGTTTAAGAAGTGTCCCAGTTTCATATCTAATAGAGTCAATACGTAAATGTAAAGGTAGGATTTGCGAAATACACGTTCATGGAGCTTTATGCAGGACAATAAATATAACTTCACACCTTCCTTTGAGGCTTAATAATATTGTAGATTGGAAGCAGGTTCTATCTGTGCTTACAGATGTGAATTTCAAAGGCCCTTTCATGTTTGAAATCACTTCTTCTGAAGATTATAGAACTGTAATTAAAGATTGTCAGGAGTCAAAAGATTTGCTTATTAAGTGGCAAAGAGAAATAGATGGTAAAAGATGAAGAAAAAAGTAGTTAAAGCCCTGAGCATTGTAGAATATGATAACCCACCTATAGTAAGAGGTAAACACAAGTTTTTATATGAAGAGTTTAACAACAAAAAAATGCATTCTTTGAGGGGAAAATATAAATTAGATAAAGTTATTGCTTCAGGTAAAACAGAATTTAAAAAAATGTTGCTTCTTCGAGACTGGGTAAGTTCAAGATTTAATCACGGTTATTGCAAAAGATACAAGGGAGAGACGGCTCTTGATGTGTTGAAACGGGCAGAAAAAGGTGAATGTTTTACATGTGCAACCTTTGCTTCTGTGCTGGTAAGTTGTCTTACAAGTTTAGGTTTTGTAGCAAGAAACCTTACAATTGCACAAGATGAGACCGATTTTATAGGAAATAATACAAATATTGGTCATTGTGTAGCTGAAGTATGGTCAAACCAGTTTAGAAAATGGATAGTGCTTGATGCTGATACAAAAGCACATTTCGAAAAAGATGAAATGCCTCTCAGTGCCTATGAAGTTAGAAAATACTGGCTTGAGGGAAAATGGAAGGAAGTTGATTTTATTCAAGCCAAAAATCCTCCTAAAGTTGTAACAATGGGAAGCGATTTTAAAGAGGAGCAGCTTGAGAAAAATATAAAAAACTTCATGAAACATAACACCATGAATTATTATCATCATATAATGGTAAATATGGGAAATAATAGATTTAGTAAAAAGAAATATCCTATTACATTAAACTGGGTTGATGAATATTGTTGTCCACAGATCGTCAGACAGAATGTTGCAGTGGATCCCAGTAAGAGAAAACACACAGATAATATTAAGGATATTTACTACACGTTGAATCAGGCGCATATAAGTCTTTCTTGCCATAGAGCGAGTAAAGGGATTCCAGTTCCTGTACTTGAAGTTAACATTGAAACCGAGACTCCATGGTTTGATTATTTCATGGTATGTATTGATAAGGACAATTGGAGAAAAAGACCAGAGAGATTTACATGGAGACTAAAAGAGGGAAAAAACACAATAGAAGCAAAGCCGGTTAACAAGTTCTGTAGAGAGGGCGTAATAAGTAAGATATCAGTTATTTTGCGTGAGGGGGATGATGAATAAACAAAGAGCCTATCAATGGATAAAGGTAACAGACAATGCTCCCTTTGCACCACGTGACGGAGCAGGAGCTCTTGTGTATAAAGACAAAATGTGGCTTTTAGGAGGATGGAATCCGGGTGATAAAACTCACTTCCCGTTGATCTGCAACAACGAGGTGTGGAGTTCAAAAGACGGGGCTGCGTGGACCCTTGAAAAGCCGAACACTTTTATATCGAAGGACTTTAATTCCGGAACGGACTGGGAAGGGCGGCACACGGCCGGCTACGTTGTTTTCAATGACCGGATGTGGATCGTGGGCGGCGACCTTAATCAGGGGCATCACCAGAATGATGTCTGGGCTTCGGCCGACGGCAAAAAGTGGGAATGCATTACTGATAATGTTACCTGGGCACCGCGCATTCTGCATTACACTTTGGTATTCAAGGATAAAATATGGGTCATGGGCGGGCAGACAATAGCTGCAAAGTTTGCACACTTGAAGGTAAAGACGCATTTTTACGACGATGTGTGGGCAAGCACCGATGGTATGACCTGGGAAAAAGTGGATGTACAGCGTCCCGCTTGGCCCGCTCGCGGAATGATCGGAGGCAGTGTCGTCTTTAAAGATAGGATGTGGATCCTGGGAGGCGGCACCTATGACACGCCGGATGTGCCGATGCGGAAGTTTTACAATGATGTCTGGAGTTCCCGTGATGGAGTTCACTGGGAACTGCATGTTGAACACGCCCCATGGTATCCCCGGCAGTATCATGATGTGGCTGTTTTCGACGATAAAATGTGGGTGATGGAAGGGGGATATTGGGACGTTACTAAGCCTCGTCAAGGCTCGCCAAATAGGAACGATGTCTGGTACTCGGATGACGGCATAAATTGGCATGAATTGCCGGATACACCATGGAAACCACGCCATGCAGCCAGCGTGTTTGTGCACGACAACGCGTTATGGATGGTTGCCGGTAACAATATGGAAAGCGATGTGTGGAAATTAGTAAAATGAAAAACTCGATTTTTAGATGAGGGGAAAAGCCATGATGATAAGGTTATCCAGAAGACTGAACGGATTTATCTTTGTAGGGACATGTCAAATGAAGAATATATTTTTATCTATTTATCATAAGTACTCCTTTCTTTTCTCTGGCAAAAAACCTCTAAGGGTGTATTCATCTTTTCGCGATCACCGCCAGACCGAGAACTTATTCCCAGCCACTTATAGGCGGGCCAGCATGAAAGTCCTATTCACGTCGTCTGAGCCGCATTCACACTCTCGAGTTCATCCTGTGGTATCCACAGGAGACATCACAAACCATTGTCGCGGTCATCAGTACGACGTATATCACCAGAGGCGACTAACAGGCGATAGCCAAGCCATTATGGAGCTTGGCTATGAGTCTGGCCTGCCTAGCCTTGTTAGCATTCCTGTTATGGTTAGTAGATCCTCCTCTTCTAAAAGCTTCTCTTGTTTGATGCATCTTCCAAAGCCATCTAATAAGTTTCTGAGCAATAGCAACTTTAGCTTTTCCTCTAATCTTAGTGGAGCTGAGAATACGATTATACATAGCCTTATAGGCTGGGTCAGAACGAATCAAGGTATTAGCAGCCTCACACAATACCCATCTAAGAGTAGCAGAGCCAGCTTTGGAGATATTGCTGCTAGAGACTTTTCCAGCGCTTTCTTCAGTTCTTTGAGTAAGTCCGGTATAGGAAGCAATAGCATCGGCAGAATAGAACCTCGGAAAGCCGGCTACTTCTGCAAGGATGATAGCTGCAGTGATATCAGCAATACCGGGGACAGTTTTAAGCAGCGCAACATCTTCCTTAAACTGTTCCATATCGCAAAATTCAAGAATATGACGTCTGATAACAATTCGTTGTCTTTCCAGATGTTCAATAGATTCAAGAAATTGAGAGAAAGAAAACAAAGCGTTTGGAGAGAGCTTATCTCCACGAGCAAGAAGCCATTTCTGGGCAGAATCTCCTGTGATACTTCCGGGTCCAGGGAAATTATGCTGCATGAGTATCCAGCGCATTCTGATTTTGAGAGTAGACATCATATGAGTGATACTATGCCAGTGTCTTCCAAGTCTTCTGAGTTCTCTGGTGGTTTTATCAGGGACAAAAGCCTGTGGGACTTCGTTCCTGAAAACAAGAAGAGAGATAAATTTGGCGTCGATTTTATCGGTTTTGGCATGCCTTTTGCCGGCTCTATATCTAAGTTCAACAGCATCGGCAAGCATGAGTTTGTCAACTCTTGTCTCAAGGAGTTCCCAGAGCCATTCATACATGCCAACCGACTCGATGGCGCAATGAACAGGTGTGGGAAGGAGGGAAAATAAATGAGTAATTTTATTAACGCATTTCGTAGACATAGATGTAACGTTAGTAAGGTACCCACTACTATCTCTAACACCGATAGTGAGGCTAGCTTTGTGAAGGTCGATACCAACAGAGGTTTTTGGGGTCATTTTGTTTCTCCTTTTAAATTAATTGTTAATTGGTTCAAAGGAACCACCCGCAGTGTAACACACCACTTAATGTCCCTACATTCTTTCACGCTTATTGAGTTGCTTGTTGTAATAGCCGTTATAGCCCTGCTTGCATCACTCTTACTACCAGCTTTGGCTAAAGCAAGAGAAATGGCAAGGAGCATAAAATGTATGAGTAACCTGAAGCAGATTGGACTAATAGCAACT
>JAUSPT010000068.1 GCA_030652805.1 bacterium
CAAGGAGTTATCCACATTATGCACAGAATTAACAAAAAGAAAAAGTTTGATCAAAAAGAAAAAATTACTACTACTAATCTTAACAAAATAGGACATTTCTACTTTGGTAAGAATAGGACATTTCTATTTTGGCTTGACAAAGGGCATACTTTGCCTTGACCTAGTCTGTTTTGTATGATATTTTTAGACTATTAAAAACAATATGGAGGAAAGGATGAATACAATTTTTCAGTCCATTTTTAATTTGTTTTCAAATGACATAGCAATAGATCTTGGAACGTCTACTACTCTTATATATGCAAAGGGCAAAGGCATTGTTCTTTCTGAACCATCGGTTGTTGCTATAAGAGGAAATACAAGCAAGGTGCTGGCTGTTGGGAATGATGCAAAGAAAATGCTCGGAAGAACGCCTGGAGATATTTCTGCAATAAGGCCTCTAAAGGATGGAGTCATTGCGGATTTTGAGGTAGTGGAGATAATGCTAAGACATTTTATAACAAAAATCCATAATAGAAGAATGTTTATAAGTCCAAGAGTAATTGTTGCTATTCCATCAGGTATAACAGCCGTAGAAAGGAGGGCTGTGGAGGATTCAGCTATTCATGCGGGGGCAAAGGAGGTTTATTTGATTGAAGAACCAATGGCAGCAGCAGTAGGCGCTGGACTCCCTGTTCAGGATCCGGCTGCAAGTATGATTGTAGATGTAGGAGGCGGAACTACAGAGATTGCCGTTATATCTCTTGTCGGCAGTGTTTACGGACGAACAATCCGTGTCGCCGGCGATGAAATGGATGTAGGTATTATAGAGCATATCAAAAAAGCGTACAATGTTCTTATTGGTGAACGTACGGCAGAGGATATAAAAATAAAAATAGGCTCAGCATTTCCAGCAGACAAAGAGGAAAAAATGCAGGTTAAAGGAAGAGATTTGGTTGCAGGATTACCAAAGACTGTATCAGTGTCATCTGAGGAGATAAGAGAAGCCCTGAGTGAGCCTGTGTCTGCAATTGTTGAGGCTGTTAAAGCAACTCTTGACAAAACGCCACCTGAGTTATCAGCAGATCTGGTTGACAGAGGAATAATATTAGCAGGAGGAGGGGCGCTTCTTAAGGGACTGGATAAATTACTCATTAAAGAAACGGGTCTTCCTACCAATATAGCAGAAGATCCTATAACTGCTGTGGTGAGAGGTGCTGGCAAGGTACTGGAAGAGTTGGATTTTTATAAGGATGCTTTGATACGTTCTGAATACAGGACGTAATGAAGCGTGTTCTAGTTCCTGTTATTATTTTAAGCGTCTGCACTATTATACTCACCATCAGTCATAATTATTCACAAGATAATGTAAGATCAGTATTTTTAAATCTCTTATATCCATTTCAGAAATTAACGAGCTCTGCATACAAATCTGGTGTGAATCTTAAAAAAGCTATTCTCTCTGTAAGGGAAATGTGTTCTAGGGAGGATGCCCTAGAAAAGGAGATTGAAAGCTTATCAATAGAGATAAGCTTGTTGAGATCTTTACGTAGGGAGAATAAGAAATTAAGAGAACTTTTAGAGATCAAGAATAAATATAATTATCAGATTATTTTTGCAGAGATTATTGCAGGAGATATAACAGGTTTGTATGATTCAGTAATAATTGACAAAGGGAAAAAGGATAATATTGAGAAGAATATGCCAGTTATGACAGCACAGGGCATTGTAGGAATAACACAGGACGTAGGAGCATACTCAACCAGGGTTATAACTATTCTAAATCCAAATTGCAAAGCAGGTGTATCTGTTGGTAAAAATTCCGTAAGAGGAGTCATGCAAGGTAAAGGCGATTACTGCATTATAAAATATATATCTGTAGAAGAAAATATAGAAGTAGGAAACAGTGTATATACTTCTGAAGGAGGAGGGATATATCCTGAAGGAATAAAAGTTGGCAGAGTCTTCAGAATAGATAAAAACCTGCATGATATTTTTCAGGTTGTATACGTTCT
The DNA here is from genome assembly GCA_030652805.1 of bacterium. Classification (NCBI taxonomy): domain Bacteria; species bacterium. Next base: position 1,992 of record JAUSPT010000068.1, read on the forward strand.
TCCTTGTGTAAATATTCGAACACTTGACAAGGTTGCAGTAATTAAAGACAAATAATGAAATTCCTTATCTGGCTATTTCTGAGCCTATTTTTAATCATTTTCCAAACATCGGTTTTTGACAAACTGAAGATTTTTGGCGCAAAACCGGATTTATTGTTAATTCTAGTCGTTTACGCCAATTTAGATAAAAAGATATATAAGGGATTAGCAGTTGCATTAATTGGCGGTATTTTTGCAGATGGATTTTCAGGCACTATTTTTGGGATACAGCTTATTTGTAAACAAGTTGATGCATTCGTTACCCAATTCTTATCAAGAAGATTATTTGTTAATGAGAAATTTGTAAAAATTTTAATAATAGCAATAGTTAGTCTTGCGGATAGGGTAGTGTTATATTCAACATCCGTCTTACTAAATCAAAATATGAATACATTGTTATACTTGGCAAGAAATACAGTGGTTATTATTCTATGCAACGTAATAGTCAGCCTTATTCTTTTCAGATTCTTCGATTACGTCTTCATATTGGGAGATAAAATCTATAAAACATGTTACATGATAAAAAAGAGACTGCGAATATAAAGAAAAGAATAAAGAAGGTTGCTTGGATATTACTGGCATGTTTTTTGGTCATTATCTTTCGCCTATGGTATTTGCAGCTCATAAGAGGGAACCAGTTCAGGAATAGAGCAAAATCCAACAGGATACGCCTAGTTCATCTTAACGCTCCGAGAGGTTGTATATACGATAGAGATGAAAATCTCCTTGTTAAAAATGTCAGTTCTTTTAATGTGTTAGCAGTCCCAAATGAAATAAAAGACATAGGCTCAACAGTTAAATTACTCTCCGAGATTCTTGGCTTAGAACAAACTTTTATAATGAGGAAACTCTACGATTTAAACTCTAAGGAGTACTCTGGTATCGAACTTGCATCAAATATTAGTTTGGAGAAAGTAGTATTGATTGAAGAGAGAAGTTCTCTTCTTCCAGGGATATTTATTCAGATAGAGCCTCGGAGAAAATATATATTAGGGGAAAATGCAGCACATATAACAGGACATGTTAAACAAGTTAGAAAAGGGGAGATTGAAAAGACACGGTATCATATATTTCAATACAACGAATTTAAGGGAGAAGGAGGAGTTGAGGAAGCCTTTGATAATTTACTGAAGGGATCTGACGGAGCAAAACAGATTGAGGTTAATTCCAGAGGAGAACAAGTAGCAGTACTTATGGAGAAAAAACCGGAAAGAGGCAGCGATGTTATTCTTACAATTGATAAGCATATGCAGGAATTTGTAAGCAAATTATTAGAGGACAAGGCAGGTGCAATAATTGTTATGAATCCTCAAAATGGAGATATACTCGCAATGGCAAGCAGTCCTTCTTATGACCCTGAGATTTTCAATACACCTGTTCTGCAAACAGATTTAGACGTTTTAGCCAAAAAGGATGCGCCTTTACTTAATAGAGCTATTTCTGCTTTATATGCTCCCGGTTCAATATTTAAGATACTTATAGCTGCTGCAGGCTTGAAACATCATGTTGTAACTTGCCCTCAAGAACTGGAGTGTAAAGGACACTTGAAAATCGGGGAAGGGATATTCTATTGCTGGAACAGAGCAGGCCATGGATATATGAATATGTATAATGCTATAAAAGATTCATGTGATGTTTATTTCTATAGACTAGGACTGTTATTGGGGGTTAATAGGATTGCAGATTTTGCGGATAAATGCGGATTTGGCAAACTTACAGGCATAAAGCTTTCCGGAGAAAAAGCTGGGCTTATACCAGATAAAAGCTGGAGAAAAAAAAGGGCTTGGTATTCTGGAGATACAGCGCTCTTATCAATAGGACAGTCCTATCTTTTAGTAACTCCGCTTCAACTGGTGAATTTAATTAGCGCAGTAGCAAATGGGGGAACCATGTACAAACCCAGAATCCTTTTGCAGACACAGCCTGAGCAGATAGGCAAGCTGCCGTTCAGCAGGAAGATAATAAAAGAGATTAAAAAGGCTCTTTGCGAGGTTGTAAGTGATAAGGGAACCGGTAAATTTGCACAGGTTAAGGGGCTGGAAATTGCAGGAAAAACAAGCACAGTGCAGGTAGTAAAAATGAAACATATTACTAAATACAGAGATATTCCGTATAAATTCAGAGATCACGCTATGTTTGTTGCTTTTGCTCCTGCAAAAAATCCACAGATTGCTCTCGTAGTAGTTGTCGAACATGGTGGAGAAGGGGGAAGAGTAGCTGCGCCTATTGCAAAACAAATATTTAAATGGTATATGAAAAACAGAAGTGATAAATCATAAGGAGAAAGGTTATGTCAATAAATTTTGAATCCATGGACAAAACAGCAGAAGGGAAGACAAAGATAATTTATAGAAATGCTGGGGATGAGAAAACAGTTTATATGGTCTTCAAGGATGATATTACAGCAGGTGATGGGGTAAAACATGATGTGATTTCGGGCAAGGCTCTGATTGACTGGAAAACTAATAGAGATACATTTGAACTTCTTAATAGGAAAGGAGTTAGGACTCATTATATCTCAAGTCCTGAAGAAAAAGTCGCGCTTGTAAGAAAACTTGACAGAAAGATTAACCTTGAAGTTGTGTCAAGAAGAGTTGCTTCAGGCTCTATTCTGAAATGGAGCAATACTATTGAGGGACAGAGATACGATCCTGTAATTACACAATTTCACTATAAGGATGATCCGTTACATGATCCTATGCTGGATAATGCCTATATTGCCTACATCATAAAGGCAAAGAGTGGTTTTGAATACGCTGCGATGAAAAAAATTAATGAACAGGCTTTCGGATATCTTGAGGCAACTTTCGCACATTTTGATGTTCAATTAATAGATATTAAGCTAGAATATGGTATTATTGATGGAGAAGTATATCTCATAGATGAGATTTCAGGAGGCTCATTTCGGCTGTGGCCCTACGCACACAAAAACCCTAATCTTAATCAAGACAATGTATTGGGAGAACTTAATCCAGAAGCTCGGCTTGATAAGGATACATACAGAATGGGGCAAAGCACAGACAAGGTTAAAGATAAATTTGCAGAAATAGCCGATATAACTGCAGGTTTTAAGAATATAGAATAGCAAATTCGCTCCCATATCTATTTGCCAAATCAATTATGGACAGAGTATTAATTACAGACGGTCACTGGAGAAAGACACTTGCTGCAACCAGGGCGCTTGGAGAGAAAGGTATAGCAGTAACTGTTGGGGAAACTAGCATATTTGCCACTTCTTTATTCTCGAAATATTGTGCAAGAAGACTTGTTTATCCATCTCCTAAAAGAAATCCTGATGAATTTATAACTGCAATTATTGCAGAATTAACCAGGTTCAAATACAAGGCTATCCTTCCAATGGAAGAAACAACAATGCTTGTTCTCTCTCAGCATAAGGAGAAAATAGAAAAATATACAAATTTACCTATTCTGAATTATGCGATGCTCAATCTTGCCAGAAATAAGGCAAGAGTTATAAAGCATGCTCAGTCTATTGGGATTCCATGTCCAAAAACATATTTTATAGAGAACATTAAAGAAGTTGAACAGATATCAAATAGCCTGCCATATCCAGTAATAATAAAGCCTCAAATCAGTTCAGGATCTTTTGGCATCAGGAAGGTTGATTCAAAAGAAAACCTCATGACTAATTATCTTCAAATACACAGCAAGTTTCCTTATCCTATAATTCAGGAGTACATACCTGATGGAGGAGCATTCGGAGTTTCTTTGCTGTTTAACAGGAGAAGTCAACTGCGTGCAATATTCACTCATAAAAGATTACGAGAATATCCTGTAAAAGGTGGGCCAAGCACCTTGCGCAAAGGAATAAGAAGATATGACATAGAGAATTTAGCGCTAGAACTTATGAAATCACTTTTGTGGTATGGTGTAGCTATGGTTGAATTCAGAATTGACAAGCGGGATGATATCCCCAAATTAATGGAAATTAATCCGAGATTCTGGGGATCCTTACAACTTGCAATTTCTTCTGGTGTTAATTTCCCATATCTTTTATATGAGATAGCATGTAAGGGAGATACAGAAGGAGTTTTTGAATATAAGACAGGTATAAAGTGCAGATGGCTGTTATTCGGAGATGTATTGCATTTTTTGTCCAACCAGAAAAGATTCTCATTGGATCCAGGATTTTTTAAGTTCTTTGATAAGAACACGTCATATGATATATGCTCAACTGCGGACATTAAGCCAATATTTGGAAGGATATTATCAGGAATAACAATTTTATACGATCCAGACATGAGAAAGTTCCTGAAGAAAAGGTAACTAATAAAATCATAGGGGGTAAAAATGGCTATCTTATACGGTAAAAGGATAGGTAAGGAAACATTGCTAAAAAAAGTTGGAAGCATTTCGCAAGTTGCTGGCATAAAAAGATATACGCTTTTAGAGGGAAGAGGAAAGGGTGTTGAAGCCGCTGATGTTAAAACAGGTTCGGGTTTTTCTTTTACGGTTCTTCCATCCAGGGGTATGGATATCTCTTTTGCGCAGTATAATGGTAAGTCCTTGTGCTGGAGATCGCAGACAGGTGATGTGGCGCCAAGTTATTATGAGCCAGAAGAACTTGAATGGTTAAGAAGCTTTTATGGAGGATTGCTCCTCACATGCGGACTGACTCAGGCAGGTATGCCATGTATAGATAATGAAGAAAAACTGGGACTGCATGGAAGGATATCAAACATACCAGCTACTGATGTTTCCATTCAGTCCGAATGGAAAGATGATGATTATATCATGAAGATAAAAGGGAAAATTATCCAGGCTAAGGTTTTTGGCGAAAATATCTGTTTAACCAGAGAAATCACAGCAAGACTGGGTGAAAGCAGGCTGTTTGTTTACGATGTAGTAGAGAATTTAGGATTTGAGGATGTCCCTCATATGATACTGTACCACATTAACGGAGGCTACCCAGCAGTTGATGAAGGCTCAAGTTTAATTGCTCAAGTAAATAGTGTCTCTCCGAGGGACGATGAAGCAAAGATAGAACAGGAAAAATATAATCAGTTCAGTAGACCAATACATGGGTTCAAGGAACGAGTATATTATCTTGATATGGCTGAGGATAAGGATGGATTTGTAACAGCAGCGCTTGTAAATAAAACATATGATAATGGAGAAGGATTCGGTTTCTACATTAGATATCTCAAGAAAGAGCTTCCGCGATTTATTGAGTGGAAAATGAATGGCGAAGGAACATATGTGGTAGGCATAGAGCCTGCAAATTGCATGGTGGGAGGCAGAGCAAAAGAGAGAGAAGCTAAAACACTCCAGTTTATGAAGCCCGGAGAGAAAAGAGAATATCATTTGGAAATAGGTGTCCTCTCAGGTAAGGAAAGCATAGAGAAATATGAAGAACAAATGCGCTGATTTGCACATTCACACTACTGCTTCAGATGGAACTTTTTCGCCGAGAAGGGTAGTGAGGGAAGCAGCCAAAAGAGGCATACACGCAATAGCAATAACAGATCATGATACTGTTCAAGGCATTTCTGAAGCAATCAAGGCTGGCAAGGATATGAATGTTGAAGTTATTCCCGGAGTAGAATTGGCTACAGACGAGAAAGGAGTAGAGTTACATATTCTGGGACTGTTTATAGATTGGGAAAATAAAACTCTGCAAGATACACTTAAAACCCTGTCTGTACAAAGAATTAGCCGAATGAAGAAAATGATATCCAAATTAGCCCAATTTGAAATGAATATAAAATTTGAAGAGGTTTTAGAACTGGCAAAAGGAGAGATAATAGGAAGACTTCATCTTGCACAAGTTATGAAAAAGAAGGGATACGTAGAATATGTTGCAGAAGCCTTTAACAAGCATATAGGAGATAAAAAAGCGTGTTATGTTTCAAGGTATAAATTGAGCTCAGATGAGACTATTTCATTAATAAATCGTATTGGAGGTATCTCTATAATTGCACATCCAATGATACTGCACAGGGACGATATTATAATAGACCTCATAAAAAAAGGATTATGCGGTATAGAGGTGTTCTATAATCATCAGTCTAAGGAAAGTGCTGAGCATTACGAAAAAATGGCAAAAGAGTATGGACTATTGGTTACAGGCGGTTCTGACTGTCATGGAGAGGCAAAAGATCAGGTTCTAATGGGGAGTGTAAGAATACCCTATGAATATGTTGAGAGATTAAAGGAGAGTAAGGAGTCAATGAGTGGGAAAAATATTCATTATTAGACATGGCCAAACTTCTGGCAACAGCGCACTAAAATATTTTGGTATTACTGATGTGGAGTTAAATAAAGAGGGCATAATCCAGGCTGGATTGGCAAGTAAAAGATTAGAAAAGGAAAACATTTACAGAATTTACAGCAGTAGTTTAAAAAGAGCATTTAAAACTGCAGAAATAATAGCAAAACCTCACAGAATAAGTATTGAATTGAAAGAAGACCTGAGGGAAATCAACTTTGGAAATTGGGAAGGCCTAAGTTTTCAAGAAATCCGGATGAGTTGTCCACATGAATTTTCTGAGTGGCAGAATAATATAATGGGTTTCACAATGCCTCAAGGGGAATCGATATTAGAACTAAAAAGAAGAGTTGAGACAGCATTTAATGAAATATTAAATAGTGCAAAGGAGAATAATGTTGTTATTGTAACGCATGGAGGACCAATAAGGATAATATTGAGTAAAATACTTTCTCCAAATGCGTTAGAGACTGCGTTCTGGAAGATAAAGCAGGATAATGCTGCATTAAATATTATTGAGAATACAGACAACACACAGATAATATCATTAATTAATGACACATCTCATCTGAATCCTAGGCGGTTTTAGCTTTTACCAGATAGTCATTAATTGCTGATTTGAGTGCCTCCTCTGCCAAAACCGAACAATGCATTTTTATATGTGGAAGTCCACCCAATGCTTCTGCTACTGCTCGATTTGATATCTTAAGTGCTTCATCTATGGTTTTCCCTTTAACTAATTCAGTAACCATGCTGCTTGTAGCTATAGCTGCACCACATCCAAAGGTCTTAAATTTAGCATCTACAATAATATTATTTTTCACCTTAATATACATTTCCATAATATCCCCACAAACAGGATTCCCTACGTGCCCAATACCATCCGGATTTTTTATTTCACCTACGTTTCGTGGGTTTCTGAAATGCTCCATCACTTTCTTACTGTAGTTTTCCACTATTTATCTCCTATAAGTTAGATATTATATATGCTAGAAGTATTTTTAATCTTCTCAGGAATTATATAAATAAAAAGACATCTTGCCAAGTATTTTTAGCGGGTAATAGGAAAGCAATATGACTACTTACTTATAGGAAGGAAAATTCACGCCCCTGGGGGTCGGGAAGGGACATGGGCATTAACATACCTCTCCCGCACAGAATTAGCTGATAAAAAGATGTTATATACACTTTCTGGAATATCCCCCCAAAAAATAGTTCTCGAAATTTATAACTAATTTTAATAGAAAAAATATGCGAATTGTAATTCATTAGGAGTAGAATGCAATCACGGTAGTGCTGGAGTTTAATGAGAACTCGAATTTTTAATGTCAATAACTTCACATAAGGCACCTTATTGACATAAATATATAGAATAAAGCTAACTTTATATAAAAAAGTTTGATCAAAAAGAAAAAGTTACTACTACTAATCTTAACAAAATAGGACATTTCCAACAGGCTTGACATTTTTATTTACATTTTGTAATAGCGTTGGATATATCCATTTTGAATTTGAAGCAGATAACTTAAAATGGCTTTCGCTCTTTAGGAAATAAATATCCACAAGCTCCACCAATCTCCTGAAGATCTCTTTCATCAATGGGGAATACTTTACACTGTTGCGGACGAAAGGAATGATAAATCTGACAACAAATCTTCTTTCCAGAACCCCTTAGGAATGGACATCGATAAAGGAAAACACAGCATTTACCACATTGGAAACATTCTCCTTGACGGATCTCCAATTGCTTTTTGACATATTCTGGACGGAACTTTATCAAAAAGAATCTTCGGATTTTCCCTTTAATCTCTATTATCATGCTTTTCTTTATTGTTTGAAGGGGTGCTCTTTTTTAGTTTTATTTTTTGCCTGGCCAGACTATAAAGATGCCGCAGTCTGTAGAAGATTGCTATTCCTAAAATTAAACCAACAAATATCGAGGGGATAAGTTTCCCTGCTCCTGTAGCGAACTCAAATAGATAATCAAAAGCAAATGTCCATGATATGACACTAGCAATCATCGCAGATGTTACCACGCAAATTACAGTAATTGTACGCATACCAATCAAAGTTCCGATAATTGCTCCTACCAATGCTCCACTTGAGAAAAGAGGAGCCCACACAAAAAAGGCTAATCCCAGAGAGCCCCATTTTTCTATTTTAGGCTGATACTTTTCAGCTTTATGTTTAACTGAACCGATGATTTTCCCTATAAATTTCATTTCTATTAAATGTTCGTAAAAATAAATAATTGGGGGATAAAGAACAAAAAGAAATGTGAGATTAGAAAAAACTAAAATTGAAATAACTAAAAATTTAGATAATCCAAGATTTAAGCCCAGAGATATACTCACACCTCTTCCACCAAGAAAGTAAGCAGCAATTACTGAAAATAAATTCTCTTTTAACTCAGGAATATAGTGTCCAAATAGAGCAAAAAGAATTAGTTCAATTGCAAGAAGACAACAACCAATCAGGAAGATAAGTCCTTCTATGCTTCTAAAAAAAGAAAATTTTGACATACAAACATTTTACATATATAATATTTATATGTAAAGCATTGATTGTCAAAAAAAGCGTAAAAATCATAGAAAGGGAATTGGAAAATGGATAGTAGCAATAGTATAGAATTTGAAATCTTCAGTACTTTAAGAAAAATAATTAAAACCGTAGATATTTATTCTGCAAAATTAAAAATGGAACATAAAATAAATTCTTCACAACTATCCTGTTTATTAGTTCTTGGAGAGCTAGGCTCAATTTCACTTAGCCAGTTAAGTAAAAAGGTTTCCTTGTCTCCAAGTATGATTACTGGTGTTATAGATCAACTTGAAAGCAAAGAATTGGTCACAAGAGCAAGGAATTCCACTGATAGAAGAGTGATACTTATTGAATTAACAGAGAAGGGGAAAGACACTCTAAAAAACGCTCCGCTTTCTATCCAAAAGAAATTGGTAAATGCTTTGTCTGCTATAAAAAAAGAAGAAAAAATAGAAATCAATAAAAGCTTGTTAAAATTATTGTCAATGATGGTATCAGAAGTATTAATAGATTCTTCTATCTTCGGAGCCGAAGATAAGATGGTAGATGTTGAACCTTCTGTCATTCAATCAGAAGAAAATTTAAAAAGTTAGAAAATAATGGAATTTGATAATAAACAACAAAAAAACATAGTTAATATTATTTCTACCGACCAAGAACCAGTTTTTTCAAATTGGAGAGATTATAAATGGCAGTTAAAACATTCAATTAAAGATATTGAGACATTTGAAAAACTAACCGACATCAAATTCAGCAAAAAGGAAAAGTCTGAACTTAAAAAAACAATTGATAAATTCCCAATTTCTATAACGCCATATTATCTATCTCTCATTAATAAGGATGATTATCTGAATGATCCTGTTTTTAGGCAGTCGTTTCCTGACCCTCGTGAACTAATTTTAGAAAAATATGATATGAGTGACCCCTTGCATGAAGATAAAGATAGTCCAGTTGTTGGTATAACACATAGATATCCGGATAGGGTTTTATTTATAATAAGCAATATATGTTCTATGTACTGCAGGCATTGCACAAGAAAAAGGAAAGTTGGCGATGTGGATTGTATTCCATCAAAGAAAGAAGTAATGAAAGGTATTAACTATATAAAAAATACCTCTGTTGTCAGAGATGTTCTGCTTTCTGGAGGCGACCCTTTTATGTTGTCAGATGACTATCTTGACTGGATACTGACCGAACTGCAAAAAATTCAGCATGTTGAGGTAATAAGAATAGGAACAAGGATGCCTGCTGTTTTGCCTTATCGCATAACTGACGATTTAATTAAAATATTGAGAAAGCATCATCCGTTATGGATCAATACACATTTCAATCATCCTAGGGAAATAACAGCTTCTGCAAAAGAATCGTTAAGAAAGTTGGCCGATGCAGGAATTCCATTAGGCAACCAGAGTGTGTTATTGGCAGGAGTCAATGACTGTCCGCGGATAATTAAAAAATTATCACACGACCTTGTTCAAAGTAGAGTGAGACCGTATTATTTATATCAATGTGATTTAACAGAAGGCTTAAGCCATTTTAGAACTCCAGTCGGAAAAGGCATAGAAATTATTGAAGGTTTAATAGGGCACACAAGCGGTTTCGCTATTCCTACTTATGTTATTGATACACCGGGTGGCGCTGGGAAAATTCCTGTTATACCGAATTATATAATCTCATGGTCAACCAATAAAATTGTTTTAAGAAATTATGAAGGCGTAATTTCTACTTATAAAGAACCCGACTCTTATGAGCCTATTTTTTGCGATAGAAATTGCGCTGATTGTAAGTTGCAGTTAAAACTTGACTCAGCAGAGGAAATCAGGGCTACAGGGGTTGGGAAACTTTTATCTGACTTTGACAAGACAATTGCTCTCACTCCGGAACATAGTGACAGAGCTAAAAGAAGAAATAAAAAACCAAAAGAATACTGATGATAGATTATACCTCTCTAAATAAAATAAAAAATGTTCTCATAGTTGGGAGCTGGGCAAAGGAGCAAATTACTATTGAAAACATAAAAAGCAATAAAAAAATAAAAGTATTTTCATATCTAGACACGAAAAATCCGGGCATAATATCATTGGTTGATAGTTATAAAATAGGCAGTTTGTATAAGATAGAAAATATTGCGAAATATGCTAAAACAGTTAAAGCAGATCTAGTAATTATAACAACAGCAGCCCCGCTTTCTCTTGGTATTGTTGATGTTTTGGAAGCAGAAAAAATACCTGTATTTGGGCCGAATAGCACAGCTGCAAAATTAGAATCAGATAAAGAGTTTGCAAGAAAACTTATGCGTAAATATAGGATTGATGTGCTACCTGAATTTAATGTATTTAGCGAAATTAAACCAGCTATTCAATATGCGAAAGATCTTCAATGGAACGTCGCTGTTAAACCAGTTTCTCTTACCGAGGGATTAGGGGTGAAGGTTTCCAGAGACCAATTAAAAAACAAAAGCGAGATTATAAACTATATAACACGCGTCCTAAATGATAACTCAAAAGTTTTGATAGAGGAAAAGCTTGAAGGCGAAGAATTTACCTTGCAATGTTTGGTTAATGGCACTTGCATAATCTCCACTCCTGCTGTGCAGGATTTTAAAAAAAAATTACCAGGTGACAGAGGATTGAATACCGCAAGTATGGGCTCTTACTCTGATACAGGGCATATATTGCCTTTTATGAAGCAGGAAGATTATGATTCTGGAATTGATATCATAAGAAAAACCGTGAAAGCTTTTCAATCTGAAACAGGGCAGATATGCCGCGGTTTTTTATACGGGCAGTTTATGATTACAGGAAAAGGGATAAAACTTATAGAATACAATTTTCGTCCTGGAGATCCTGAGTGGATGAATACTTTGATAGTACTGAAGGATAATGTATTAGACATAATTAAAGATTTACTGAGAGGTAAAGAGAGAAAACTCAGACTTGAGAACAAAGCGTCAGTATGTAAATACATAGTTCCTAATAATTATCCTGAGAAATTAAATGAGGTGTTGGATATTGCTTTTAAAGAATCGGATATAAAAAAAGATGATGTTAATATCTATTATAGTTGTGGAGTTAACGACAACAGGAAATTGAATACTGGTTCGGAGAGAGGTATTGCTCTTATTGCAAAAGCTGATACTGTTTCTAAAGCGAATAAAAAGGTAGAGAAAGCAGTCTCATTAGTTAATGGCAGTTTTCACTATAGGTTTGATATTGGCACTGAGGAAATGATTAAGTCTAAAATTGCTTTTCGTGAAAACAGATTATGAAAGAAGCTATAACTATACGCAGAGCGAATGAAAGTGAATTTCTTAAAGTTTATCAATTTGTTTCCAATTGCAAGCCGTTAGAAAATTATTCAGAACATTTTTATAAAATAATCCTAAGATATTTTGGAAACAGCTGCTTCGTTGCTGAATATAATGACAGCATAATTGGATTTGTAATGAGCTTTATTTCACAAACTCACAATAAAACATATTTCTTATGGCAAATAGGTGTAACGCCTAAAATGCATGGCAAAGGGATAGGAAGGAAACTTCTGGAATCAGTTGAAGTGGAATTGGCGAAAATGGGTTGTGATCGAATTGAACTTACAATAGATCCGAAAAACATACCTTCCATGAAACTGTTCGAAAAAGCTGGATATAAAAACATTAGCGAAAAAGAGGGAAGCACTCTAATCGTTGATAATAATATCGCTGTAAAAGATTATTACAAGTCTGAAAGCCATTTTATGCTTTATGAGAAAAACTTTTCATAAGCATGTTGTATAAGGAGATAAATAAATGGGAAGATTGAAGTTCCGATTAGGATTTCTTCGCAAAAAACAATTTTTAATGATATTTGTTTTAGCATTTCTAATTATTATTAATATTGACTTATTTGCAAAAGAGAAAGAAACATTTACTATAGCTTTAACAGGTAAATATCCTCCTTTTAATTTCTATTCGGATGAAGGAAAGTTAGTAGGTTTTGATGTTGACACAGCAAAAAAAATATCAAAACATTTAAATCGAAAACTTGTTATTATTCCCACGGAATGGGATTCTATAGTAGCAGGGCTGCTGTTCAAAAAATACGATGCAATAATAGGTTCAATGGCAATAACACCTGAGCGTGCGAAGAAAGTAAACTTTTCTATCCCTTACTACATATCCGGCGCTCAACTGTTCATACACAAAAGGAATAGAGAGAAAATAAAGAAAATAACCGATCTTTACGGGAAAAAGGTCGGTGTTGGATTAGGTGAAACTTATGAACACTACCTAAGGAAAAACCATCCGAGTATAAAAATTGTTACTTACAAAAGCACAGTAGATATTTTTATGGATATGCACAATAACAGACTGGACGGATTTTTAACAGATAGGCTTGTCGGCTTATATCAGATTAAAAAAGGGCATATGCCTTTTATCCCAGCTGGCCAACTCTTATATGAGGAGAAAATGGCTATTCCTGTAACTATTAATAACACTGAATTACTGACCAATATAAATAAGGCATTAAAGAGAATGAAAGAAGATGGAACTTCTGCAAAACTCCACAAGAAATGGTTTGGAAGTGCTTCAGTTAGCGATCCAAAAGCCGAAAGAGACATGAGAACAGAGGTAATTATAAAAAAACTCGCGCAGGGTTTTGCTATTACACTGTTCGTTGCGTTTATTTCTATCTTGTTCGGGTTTATTCTGTCAGTCCCCTCAGGCATTATTCTTAACAGCAAAAAAACTTTCTTATACCATATCTTAAGATCGTCTAATGATATTATAAGAGGAACACCACTTCTTATACAGCTCTTTTTTGTCTATTTTGGCGCTCCACAGATAGGAATAACTCTTGCTCCCATTCAAGCAGCAATAATAACTTTGACAATCAATTCATCTGCCTATATGTCTGAAGTGATAAGATCCGGGCTTATGGCTGTTGACCATGGTCAGAATCTTGCAGGAAAAGCGCTTGGGTTGACAAAACTGCAGGTCTTTAGATATGTAATTTGGCCTCAATCCTTTAGAGTGTCTCTTCCCCCTCTTGTAAATTCAGTAGTGGCCTTAATGAAAGACACAGCCTTAATTGCTATGATATCCGTAGGGGAAGTTATTAGGGAAACTCAATCAATAATCAGCGTAACTTATAACCCGATAAAATATTACTTTATTGTTGGGGCTATGTTTTTTGTTTTTACATTCCCCTTAATGAAAATGGCTAACAAATTAGAAAAGAATATTAAAGAAAGAGGATTTACCCATGCTTAAGATTAAAAATTTAACTTATACATATCCTAACGGAACTACTGCTCTGAAAAACATTAATACAGAAATTCAAAAAACACATATTTTTGCAATAATGGGGTCAAGCGGTTCAGGAAAAACAACTATGTTAAACTGCATAGGTAAATTTCTAAAACCTGATACAGGCAGCATACTAATCAATGGCAAAAACATATATAACATAGAAGAAAGAGTATTGAGAGAAAAAATCGGCATTGTTTTTCAACAGCTTTATCTTTTTCCTCATCTTACTGTTCTGGAGAATATGATATTAGCGCCTATGAAGGTACTAAAACAGGATAGAGAAAAAGCAAAAAAAGAAGCTGTAAAAACACTTAAAAAATTAGGAATTAATGAACTAAAAAACAGTTATCCGTCACAAATAAGCGGAGGACAGGCTCAACGTGTTGCTATTGCGCGCGCATTAATACTAAAACCATCTTACCTGCTACTTGATGAACCTACCTCTGCTCTTGATGTAAACACAACAGGTGAATTTGGAAAATGGCTCGTAGATTTAAAAGAGGAAACAACATTCGTTATTGTTACTCATGATGTACCCTTCGCAAGTGAAATCGCGACATCGGGAGTTTTAATGGCAAATGGGAAAATAGAATACACTGGAAGCATTAAGGATATTTTAAAAACTCTAAATATTAAGACATAACCTTTCTGAAAATAACAATATAAAAAGAGGTTCACATGGAAAATTCGGTATTTCTCGCTAAAATTCTTGGTCCGTACTGTATTATTATCGCTACAGGGATTCTCTTCAACCTTGAAAGCTATCAGAAGATTATAAAGGATTTTCGCAAAAACTCTGCTTTGCTTTATCTTGGCGGAATACTTGCGCTTCTGTTTGGTTTTCTTATAGTGCTGTTTCACAATGTATGGGTGGCTGACTGGCCTGTAATCATTACAATTTTTGGCTGGGGAGGGCTCATTAAAGGTGCGGGGTTGATCATTTTCCCGAACGCGCTAGCCAAATTGACACGGACATGTCATGAAAACACGATGCTATTATTGGTTCTTTTATTTGTACCCACATCTGCAGTCTTCGGTATCTTTCTGACGGTCATGGGGTATTTTGCCGCATTTACTTAAGGATAATAAAATAAGAACTTTTCGATTTAGGCTAAAAAGCAATAGGCGGTCACAAAATTAGAGGGAAGGGAGAAACTTTTTGATGAAGCGGATTTTATCTTTATGTCCAGTCTTAGCAGCAGTGAGCGCAATGAGGAGTACGGTAATATGAGAAATAGTGCAGTGGTTAGCAGTAGCATGC